>NZ_CAWUGZ010000046.1:0-29267 GCF_963921845.1 Commensalibacter sp. Nvir
CGTTTATGCTGATGGTTCCACTAGCCGTTAAAGTAGACGTTGCATTGGCTAACATTAAAGAATTTATAGTTAAGGGGTAAGATGTTTTGTAGGAAGACAGATTTTGTTTTTGATTTGCAAGTAAAATTGAATAGGTTTTGGGATCCATTTCCATATCAACTGAGCCGTCGCGTGGCAAGAGCACCGGTTCCGTAGTAGAATTTGATGCGGATAAACCAAAAAATTTGAGATGCAAATGCATAAGTTTATGGGTTGAAGTGATGATTATGTTAATCCTGCTTATCTGAATAACAAAATTTTCTTTTTGAAATATAGCCTTATTCCACGTAAAACTTACACTACCCTGATCTTGTAATTTTTTAATGAAAGGGGACAGTAGTGCATCATAATACGAAGCATTACATGAAGGAATATAATGTTGTAAAATTAAACTCATCAATCCCATAGACGTTGCATTATTTATCCTTATATATTGCTCATTATCTATGGAAAGAGTATTGGATTTTTTAATGATGATCTCAGCGGCTTTCATAGAGAGATTAGAATTATAAATAGGTTTTATATTGTAGTTATTCATTGTAAGTTGATTAGTGTTTGCGCTTATAGCAGAAACATTTATAAGCGCGCATGTATTCGCCCATTTTTGTGTGGCGAACGCATGGGGGCGCAAAATCATACCAAGGATTAAGATTACGCAATAAAAAGCAATGATAAAGTGACGTGGCATGAGTTTACTTGGAAAATAATGGAAATTACACTGAATGGCATAGCAAAGTAATACGATAGATTATATAAAGTTTTAAAAATTTTGAAAAGAATTGCTTTTCGTTAAAACAATTTTCAAGGATAATTGTGTTTATGTTTAAATTAGTGGATCCTTTTTTGGTATCGCTTATTTCAACGGTTTTACTCGCTACTTTTATTCCCTCTTATGGATTAGGATTAGTCGTTGTAAACAATTTGGCAATTTTTGCCATTGCATTGATGTTCTTTCTTCAAGGGGCGAGACTGTCCAGAAAAGCGATGCTTGAAGGGATGTTGCATTGGCGTTTACATTTACTAATTTTTTTATGTACATTCGCGCTGTTTCCATTACTCGGTCTTTTGCTAGAAAAACTATTTCCTCATTTGCTTGTGCCAGGATTATGGGCAGGGGTCATCTTTTTGTGTTGTCTACCTTCAACCATTCAATCGTCAATCGCTTTTACCTCGATTGCTAAAGGAAACGTTCCTGCTGCTATTTGTTCGGCAACGGCATCGAACGTGTTAGGTATCTTTATTACACCTATAATTGTAGGGATTATTTTTAATAGCCATGGGGGGCAAGGACAAATAGGGGGCGGATTATCCATTATTTATCAGTTACTGCTTCCTTTTATAGCGGGTCAATTGTTGCAACCGCTGATAGGGGGTTGGGCACTGCGTAACCGACGTTTGCTGTCTTTTTCTGATAGGGGGTCTATTCTGGTTGTGGTCTATAGTGCCTTTAGTGAAGCCGCAACAATGGGTCTTTGGCATCGTTTAGATTTTAAACAGCTTGTATATGTTGCGGGTGTTGATATTCTTTTATTGTTTATGGTGTTGATACTTATGGCAGTGATTAGTAAATTGCTTCGGTTTTCGTTTGCCGATCGTATTAGCATTGTGTTTTGTGGATCTAAAAAAACACTGGCTTCCGGAGTAACCATGGCCAATGTTTTATTCCCGCCAGGCATGGTTGGTATAATCGTTTTACCGTTGATGATTTTTCATCAAATACAACTTTTTGTTATTGCTATTATTGCCAGACAATGTGGGCGATTGCGGGATAAAGAAGAAGAGGCTTTAGAAAAAGCAGAATTAGAGCAACTGCGATAAATTTATACTTGCCAAGGGTCAAGGAAATCGTATATGTAGTTTTTACTTCATAAGGAGAGGTGGCCGAGTGGTTTAAGGCAGCGGTCTTGAAAACCGCCGTGCGTGAATAGCGTACCGTGGGTTCGAATCCCACCCTCTCCGCCATGAACCCTTTTGTTTCTATAAACTCCCTAAAAAAATACTAAAATCCTTATATTCGGCCATTTTATGTTATCATTCTGTAAAGTTTGATAAACTTTAATAAAGTGAACTAGGGGGTAATTTGGGGGGTATCAATAGTGAAATGGGGATATTACCCTCGGCGATCTAGCAATTAATTGAGCAAATTTTAAAGGAAAACTATAAGTTTTTGATTTAGGAAAATTTTAGTTTTTATGGCATATGCCATGAGTTTCTAAAGATTCGCTTGACGTTAAAATAAAATTTTGGTCTTAATTTTTGGATATGCTTAAAGCAGTTATAAAGACGTTATTTGAATAAACTTAAAGATTGTTTAAAACCAACCCAGCTAAATTAATTTTTTATTACTTAAGTTATTGGACAAAAAAACGTCATGCTTACAAGCACGTTAAACCAAAAAACATGTCGAGTTTACTTGGAAACTGATAGAAGTTAATTGAAAATTTGATTACTTTTCTTTTTATTTTAATCCTTAGTAAAAGGCTTTGCATTGTCATACTTACGTAGTTAAAAGACTTTTGCAATAAGCCTAGGAAGGGTGCAAATGAGCAATAAAAATTATAGTAGATCTTACCGTAAATGCTTTAGGTTGTAGAACCTTATAATATTGCTACTTACAAAATAATTTTTTAACATTTTACATAAGCGCTATTGGTTTTAGTTGATCCTAGTAAACGTAAAATGTATTACAATTTTAAATAAGTTCCGATAATAACAAGAGACATTATTATAGCAGAATTTAAAAATCGAACTTATTAGCCAAATATCTTTAGAAAAATTGAGGGGTATTGATACTATTAAAATTTGTCCCTCAATGTAAGTATGAAGCTTCCTAAAACGATAATACAAAAATTAAGTGTATGTGGTTTTAGTTGTTGCAGACTGTGTTTAAATAAGTCATCACAAATCTGTTAAACGGAAAAGAACTTATAAAGCATTATGCAAGTGGACGTTCTACCCACCGTGCGCCTTCGACACCGTGAAGAAAACCATTGGATAGAGGCATATCTTTACAAATAGTTTTAAGACGATGCGTGGCTTCATCGCCCGACAATGTTCCTGCGATGCGGGCTGAAAATACTTTAGCAACCTCCACCATATCGCAATCTTGCGGAGAGAGTCGGAACCGACTGACACCAGCCGCAATGAGTTCCTCAATAGCATCACTTAAGACTTGACAACTATACGATAAAGTTTGAACGCCATTTAAATTAAGAAAATCTTTACCGTCCAGCGTACGAATGGCCAATCCGTTTGGCTCTTCACCACAAACAAATTGACAATTATCTTTAACAAAGCCTTTGGCACGCGCGTGGGCACATCGAGCCGAGATTGCTAAGGGCAATCGACCGAATGAGAACACTTCAATAGGAACACGGTCTCGTACTTCTTTGGCTATGGCATGGATGGAAGAAAACGGCAATTCGGGTGGAAGGCAAATGGATTTGGCCCCACGATTAGCAAAAAAACGTGCAGTGGCAGCATTATAGACGTTAATTAACGGTCCAATGGTATACTCCTGACCATCTAAAAGACCTATGGTAGAGAGATCATTGGCTTCAATTAAGGATTTGGCATGTTTAATAATCTGTTGTATGAGTTTTCGCTCTCTATCCAAGGTAACTAAGGCTAAAGTGCTGTAATAGATTTTTTTTCCAGCCCTTTGTAACCTTGTAATAACTTCATCAACGAGCTTTTCATTGAAATGTATCCGTTTAGAGCAAATGGTCTCTCCTATACTTACGCAATCAATAGGGGATTCATCCGCAATACGAAAATAAAAATCACGCCATTTTTCTGGCTTCCAAAGGTAATAAATAGGTCCCAGTGTAAGGGAAGCTTTTTTCGTTAACACCTTCTATCTCCAACGTTTTTCATAGGCACCGGCAGTAATCTGTTGACCTTCACTTAATTCTTGTAAATGCGACAAATGCTTTTGACGATCTTCGGTATTTGCGTTAAGGGCCGCCTTAAGACTTGCCACTACAGAAGCCACATACGCTTTCCCTCGTTGGCGGCCTTCAATTTTTAAAGCTGAAACGCCTGCAGCTCGCAATGCGTCAAGGTGATCCATTACACTTAACGAAGTAGGATCTTCAAAAGCATATCCAGGTTTGTTCGCAATTTCGAAACGTCCTTTGCACAACGTAGGGTATCCCGCAGCTTCTCCCTCAGCAAATCGATTAATGGTATATTCGCCTAAAACTGAGAGTAAGCTATTGCCTTCACGTACGTAACGGACATGACTGGCGGGGGAACATACCCCATTCATGTTCGGAGATTTTCCAGTGGCATAAGAGGATAAAGCACAGCGTCCTTCCGCCATAACACAAAGACCACCAAACACAAACACTTCAACTTCGCATTTGATTTGCTTGGTGAATCCAGCAATGTCAGGGATGGTTAAGGTGCGAGGAAGAACGATCCGTTGCACATTGAATGCTGAAACCAAAAAATTGATGGCTTCTGGATTGGAAGCGGAAGCTTGCACAGAGACATGAATTCGTTGCGTTGGATGTACACGTGCAACGTACTCCATTAAACCTATATCGGCCAGAATTAAAGCATCGGCACCAATTCTGACCGCATCGTCAACGCTTTGAAACCATAGGGCTTCGTCACCCGCCCGCATGAACGTATTCAGGGTAACGAACGTTTTTACATTATGTTGACGACCATATTGAATTGCTGTTTCGAGTTCTTTATAACTAAAATTCAAACCGGGGAAATTGCGTGCATTGGTTTCATTACGAAAACCACAATATACCGCATCCGCACCCGCATGGACGGCTTCAATATAGGCAGATGGAGTACCTGCCGGGCAAATTAATTCCATTGTGTTTTTTCTTTTTTAAGTATTTGGTTGCGCAAAAAAAGAGCTATTTTTTCCATAAGGGGTGCAAAGGGGCCGCATATATCGGTAAAGTCATGCAAAAGATCAATGTCATTGTCGTCCAAGGTATTCCGCAAGGCAACCATAGCCTCCATATCCCCTGTTACCAAAATATCACGAGAAAAAAACAGAGCATCGGCATCAAGTCGACCTTCTGCTAGGGATAAAAGTAAAGAAAATGGGCCCTCAATCTCGCAATCTGCGATAATGGGCACGCCTTTTCGGCAGACATTGATGGTTTTTTGTTCAGGTTTAATCACAAAACATAAGGGTAAATCACTAAGAATAAACGCATAGGTTTTTTTTAAATGTTCGCCCAGTCGATCAAATAATTTTGGATGGCGAAGCAAAACGTGCGAAAAAGCGAGCTGAGCCGGTATAGAAAAAAGAGGTAATGGAAGTCGAGAAACAACAGTGGACGTCGGAGGTATAAGTCGCATGGAAAACCTCTTCTTGCAAAATTATTTGGACATTATTAGAGTGCTGAATACTATATAACATGTATTGTCCGTTTTGTTAAATGATCAAGGATGGCAAGAGGATTTATATTGAAAACGCTGCACGAAAAACTTTTGCAACTGCGTTTTTTTACTTTTATTGATAGTGAAGTTTGATGAGTAAGCTTCTATTTATTAACCTCACTAATCTGCTAGAGAGAGCGAGAGCATGAATAGCTTCACTATGGCCCAAGATCTTCAATCTTTCATTAAACAACTTGAAAAAATAGGGCAATTAAAACGTATCAAGCGACCTATTTCTATTGTTCACGAAATGACAGAAATACATCGCCGTGTGATTAAGGCAAAAGGTGCTGCTTTATTATTTGAAAACCCTTTGCGTGGGGACGGTTCCATATCGCCTATTCCTGTACTGGTCAATTTATTTGGAACTATCGAACGCGTGGCTATGGGACTTGGAGTGGAAGTGGAGGGCTTACCCCAACTGGGTGAGACATTGGTTGAACTATGTAGACCGCCTACATTTTCTTCTTTAAATGATGTTTGGAAAAAACTGCCGTTAGCACGATCAGTGCTTTCTATGCGTACAAAAACAAGGCGACATGCACCATGCCAAGAGGTGGTTTTAACCGGTGCAGAGATTGATCTCGATTGCTTGCCCATTCAACATTGCTGGCCTGGGGAACCCGATCCTCTTATTACTTGGCCTTTGGTGCTTACGCGAGATCCAGAAAATGAAAATGATGTTAATGTGGGGGTTTATCGTTTACAACGATTACGCAAGGATCGTTTAATCATGCGCTGGTTGGCCCAGCGTGGGGGGGCAAAACATTATCGTGCTTGGCAAAACAAAAAGCGCGATATGCCGGTCGCAATTGTTATCGGTTCAGATCCAGCCTTAATGCTGTCTGCGGCCATGCCTTTACCGGAAACGATCAGTGAAATTGCTTTTTCTGGATTGTTACGCAAAACATGCACGGATTTAATACCGGGTAAGACTGTGCCTCTGATGATTCCTGCCAATGCTGAAATTGTTATTGAAGGACAAGTCTCTTTCGAAAAACTTGAAAATGAAGGGCCCTATGGAGATCATACCGGATATTACAATTCCGTTGAACCTTTTCCCGTTATGCAGGTAAGTGCCATTACCATGCGCCGCAGGCCTGTTTATGTTTCAACCTATACGGGACGAGCTCCTGATGAACCCTCGCGTATCGGTGAAGCGCTTAATCAACTTTTTATTCCATTGGTTAAAAATCAATTTCCTGAGGTAGTCGATATATGGTTACCTCCTGAAACGTGTTCTTATCGCACCATAGTAGTTTCGATTAACAAACGATATCCAGGCCATGCGAAGCGTGTTATGCTCAGTTTATGGAGTATGTTGCCGCAATTTAACTATACCAAGTTAATTATTGCTGTGGATCCAGACATTAATATTCGAAATTGGGAAGACGTTATGTGGGCTATCTCCACACGTTTTGATGCCTCTCGCGATACCATAATATTAGAAAATATGCCAATTGATTATCTGGATTTTGCCTCCCCACAAGAAGGGCTTGGTGGTAAAATGGCGCTAGATGCAACCAATAAATTACCAGGGGAAACCCATCGTCAATGGGGTAAAGTTTTGACAATGCCGAGTGCTATAAAAAAGTCTGTGGATAATTATTGGGCGGAGTTAGGATTGTGAGTGAAGGTAAGAATGTTTCATTTTATAACCAACATAGGCGCCACCACTCGGTTATTGTGGCTATTACAGGCGCCTCTGGTTCAGCACTAGGATTACGTATTATTGAGCTTTTAGCTGCCGAACCGATGCTGGAACTTCATGTTGTTGTATCCTCAGCAGGCCAGCGTACCATTGCTACCGAACAAGGTCCAGAGGCATTTAACCAATTAAAATCTTTATCGACCTATTTTTATGATTGTGAGGATATAGGGGCTACGATAGCCAGTGGTTCTTTTCCTGTAGACGGTATGATTGTTGCCCCCTGTTCAATGCATACGTTAGCTGCGATTGCTAATGGAATTACGAATAATTTAATTATACGTGCTGCGGATGTTCAACTTAAAGAAAGGCGCCGTCTAATTCTTATGACTAGAGAAACGCCTTTGCATCTTGGCCATTTACGTCACATGTGTGCCGTCACAGAAATAGGCGGGGTTGTCATGCCCCCTGTTCCTGCCTTTTATCATAATCCAAAACATATAGATGAGATTATTGAAGACCTTGCCTTACGTGCCATTGCTTTGCTTGCTTTACCTTTATCGGCAAAGCCTCGTGTGTGGAAGAATTAGGGAAAATAAAGAACATAGAGTGTTAACCGTAAAAGATTTTAATTGGCTGGGTAAATTGCAGAATAGGTTTTTATAATGACAAAAGAATAGGGTTATAGGATAGAGTCAGCAGTTAACAATTACTGTGTGTTTCGGCGATCTATTTTTTGAAAAGTAGGGCAATAGGCTTATACGATAGGTTTAAAGTAAAAGGTGAAACTTATGTGTACAGAGTAAAAGCGCAGAGGCTTTAAAGTATTACTAAACGTAATTTACTCTGTACTTCATTCAGTGAATTACTTGTTACCGAGTGGCATGCATTCGCGTTTTATGCTGATTTTTTTTAAATGACCCCAAGTGAACAAAAGAAATCCGATAAAAGAAAACAAAAGCAATAAATAAAAGACGCTGTTTGGGCCAATATAATAAATAGAGAATCCAAACAAAGTAGGGGCAACCAAAAATGAAATATTGCTTAGATTTTGAACCCCATAATAGATTCCTCTTAAGTGTTTGGGGGCGATATAATCTATGAAGAGAAATTCAATGGGAACGATAATTAACTCACCGAGTGAAAAAACAGCCATGGCAAGTTCCATATAAAATACATTAACGTTTGAAACAGCAAATCCTGCAATGCCAATGGCTAGAAAAATAATACTTAAAATTAATTTTCTATAAATCAATTCATACCTAGAATTGTTTCTAGAAAAAAATATCTGGAATAATACAATCATGATTGTGTTAATCAGCATTAATTTACTTAAAATGATTCTTGCTTCAATAACGGAAAAAAAATTAACTAAATACATGGATAAATATTGTTGACTTTCTTTGTAAACCATCCCCAGAAAAAAACATCCCAATGTAAACAGCAGCAAGGATTTGTCTTTTCGTATAGCCAAGTTTATATCGCTTATTGAAGTTGAGTGAGTGGGATGGGTAGTGGGGAAGATTTTTTTGAAATAACAAAAACATGTAATACCTAGTGAAATAAAAAGGAGAATGGTTGAAAATATAAACGGCAGTGAAAAATTTTCTTTGGGGGAAAAAGCGTACCAGGCACACCCAATGGTAAACCCTATGTTTTGAGCGGTATAAACATGGGTAAATTTTTTGGACATGTTTAAATCTGATAGATTTTTTTTTAGCGATATAATAAACACCTGGAACGCAGAATTATAAGTAGCCAAGCTAATAAATACGAAGAACACGTTGCTTGAAAAAAGGATGGCGAGGCAGGAGGGTGCGTAAAAGCACATCGATAAAAAAAGGATTTTAGACGGAGGAAGTTTATCGTTTAAATACCCTGCATACATTGAAAAAAACATGCTTACCGCTAGGGAAGCACTGATGCAAAGGCCAATATCTTTTACAGGAAGGTGATATTTGTGCTTTAAATACAAAACCAAGGAGGGAAGAATCAACCCCCTTGATACATCTATGATGAATATCAAAGCTAATAAAATAATCAAGACTTTTTGGTCTAAAGTCCTTTTATTAATCAACACTTAGCGACCTCCCCCCTAATGATATCGGATGATAAATAATCTGAGAACGATTCTCATGTATTCATCAATATGGGTAAAACACAAGGAAATTTAATAACCAATTTAAAATTTTATGCAGGTAATGGTAAGGATTTATGATTTTAAAGGAAATAATCGGCAATGAGGCCTATGCAAAAATTATTATATGTATCGGTCTACTTCACCTTTAATGATGGGAATTCTTTGTTTAGATCAAGTCCGTCTCCTACGTCTGGCCTACAAACGCTTTCCCAGGAATTTGGTATTTGTTGATCAATACGGTTTTGATAATTTGAATTACCTCTATTTTGGTAGCCGGTTTTTACTTTTTTATATCGAAAAGATGAGGAATAGAAATTTTTGTAAGTGAAACTTTTGTCACAGGGATACGGCATGGAAAAACTTATTTTGAAGAAAGCGTATTAAAATTCAAAATTAAAGGCGGAGTCAATGCTAAGAATTAACCGGTAACTGTATCCGACATTAAAGAAAATTCTATTGAAATTGGAAAGGTGCAGGTGTCTGTTTCTATTGAAATGTATGGGGTGACTATGTTGCCGTTAGCTAATGCAGAGATCTATAACCTGTCTGTTGGTTTAGCCAGCCAGATATCTACCATGGGGTTATCTATACACCGTGGGTGGCCGCCTAAAAAGCCATTCAAGTCATTATTTAGGTAAAACGCGCAGAAACCGACAAGGGTCAAGGGATATACTCGAAAATATTCCAAAGTGGGATTATGGTGGCCTATGATGATTATAACGCTATACTGGAAAATTACCCTGTGTCCAGTTATCAGCTACGAGGGAATATAGTGGCAGCATTGCACTTTATGTAGGATTTGTATAGAGATTTTTAGCTTAATTCAAAAACAAACCTTTTCGTTAATACCCCAACGATATGTCCAATTCGTTGCGATTTATATGTGAAAGTCATTGAAATTCCTCTAAAATAAGAAAAAGTAATTAAATCGTAATAATTTGATTAAAGCAATAAAATATGCTATAATTTTAACGATAAAGTTTAAATAAAAATACGATTTTAGATGGGATTATTTTATGAAAAAAAATTTAATTAAATCATTTGTGTTTGCCTTTGTTGCATTGAATGCACCTTCTTTTGCCTTTGCAACAGGCCAGACACCTGGAAGTTACACTTACTATAAACTACCCAGTATGACTGTAAATGCTGTTGATTTTTTTACTACCATTAATCAAAGCCCAGGATTTCAATCTCAAGTATTCTGGTCTCATCAATTTAGTCTTTCCGATAACACTAGTGGTTATACAGGCATGCAAACCAATGGTGGCACCGATAATCATTTTCTTTTTTCCGTTTGGGATGGGGTAGCCGCTAAAACTGGTTCGTCAGGAACTTATTGTGAAAAATTCAGCGAACAGGGAACAGGATACTCCTGCAGATTGAATTACAATTGGAAACAAGGCCATACTTATAAATATCATCTTTTTTATCAAAATACCAATTGGTTAACTCTGACAGTTACTGACCTTACGGATAATACTTCCTTTACATTGGGTAGCATCCAAACCAATGCTACATCGCTTTCTTCCACTGGTTTAGTCGATTGGGTTGAGTATTACGAATGGAATAGTGATCGGAGTACTTGTTTGGGACAACCATACAGCAACGCGGCGTTTGGAGTGCCTATTGCTTATAATGCTTCAGGGACACAATATAAAGCCACGGTATCGTCTTCAAGTAAGTCCAGTACTTGTCAAGACTACACGAATATTTTTTCAACGGAAACACATAAAAATGGAATTGGAAATTCAGCACGAGGGAGCATAAAAAATAATCAAGCTTGTCTTGATTCTAGCGGAGGAATAAGTGAGGGAACCAGTGTTATTACTTATAGTTGCACGAATGGGATAAACCAGGGCTGGGTCTATTCCAAAGACCATTCTTTGCAAACAGCCTATAATTATTGCTTGGTCGATGATAACGGATTAAAACTAGAAACCTGCAATAAGGCAAAGGTTAGCACCCAATGGGAAATAACGGGTAATCAAATAAAAAAAGCCAACACGTCTTCATGTCTTACCAATACTAGTAAAGGGTCAGAGGTAACGTTAACTCAATGTGATAGTTCGTCTCCTCAGCAATGGGATGTTTCACAACTCTCTTTATCAAACTAAAATTTTAAAATTCTAATATTAACCCTTTAAACCACCTTAGCCGGTGGTTTTTTATTGAAAAGATCTCTCGCAGTTGTTTGAGGTCAATTTTTTCTGTGATAGTTTTAAATGGAGAGAATAAGAATAGTATTAAACAGCTTTTTCCAACGTTTCAACCTATTCAAAGTCTGGGCTTTTGTTTTTTTATTGCGCTTTAACCACTATACGTTTATCTAACGATGGATAAGTTTTTAGGTTTCATCAATCTTAAGGGGGCGTATCTGGATTTTCCTTTTCTTTTGCAAAAATTTAGGCGCTTCGCCATGGAATGGATAATGGTTTGTTTTCGTTTATCAACGGAACGTTTTTGAAAGACGATCCTATCGAAAATGGTGACGATTTCACGATTAAAAATACTCCTTGTGATGCCTTATACCGGTATAGTTCTGTATTAAAGGCTCTTTATAAGATTGCTAACATTCAAAAGAAAATGAGAGCCGATTCAACAGCGCTTTTATCCGTAACAAAATGGGAGTGAAGGCGATGAAGCGTAGCCAAAGCATTGTTCAAACAACCTCGAACTGGCGAACTGTTTTCTTCGCTGTTTTTTGCTGCGCAAGCAATACAAATTCAATGTCCACCCGTAAAATGTTACATTTAACGAAACGCTGAAAGATTACATAAAGATTTTTTAGTCTGCTGTTCTTGCAGCAAGAAATATTGTTTTATACTATCAAAACGATAGTTCATGGTTTCAAAGGATAAATTGGTAAGAAACAATTCAAAAAACGAAAAATTTTTCATATTAAGTTAACGCGTTTGTTCGTTTTTTTTGGAATGTTTTTGCTTTACACCAATTTACACCAAAGTAATGTATAACACGTTGATTTTATAAATTTTATGGTGCCGGATGAGAGATTTGAACTCCCGACCTTCGGTTTACAAAACCGCTGCACTACCACTGTGCTAATCCGGCTATTTATACCCCTTTGAACCTAAGGGATGATTTTGTAAAATTTTCTATGCCTTAATTTCATTATAATTTCAAGGAAAAACTCTGTGCTATGCAAACTATTTTCGGTTTAGGAAATGAAAGTTTTTAGAAGTATTTTGCAATTGGTTTAAAATAAAGTATTTTATCGTGACTATATGCAAAGGGTTATTGGCGCATAGAGGTCAAGTCATAGATCAAACACGCGCTTGACTTACTTGTAAGTTATATTTGCTTAATAAACATAATTTGATTAAATAGTTGATAATATTGTTGCGTTTCATGTGGTTTTTTTTACTTATATTAAGGTTAATACTAAACATTGATGTATTAAATATTAAACTTATTAAAGTTTTATTCTTTGCGAATGTTTTATTACAATTAGTTTTTACAAAGCATAAAAGTTTTTTTTATGTAAACAATCCGTTTTAATCCTTTTACTTTGTTAAAAGTGTTTTGGTTGTTGTTCTAATATTGTGTTGCCGTTTTCTAGATCAATTTCAAATAATGCATACGGTAAATTCTATAATAGTTCCAAACCTTTTAAAAATTTAAACATTGTTTAAAATGTTTGTAAGAGTTGCATTAAGGATTAAATGTTAGGTAATACGCAACAATCTAATGTGAGTCTGAGAATTGTAACTAAAGCAAAATTTAGATTCGAAATAGTAACGATAGATTGAAGTTTCTTTCAAAGTCGCTTATACTATAAAATAATAATTTAGTTAAAGTCACAATGTAAGATGACGTTCTTGGGGCGAGGTGTAAATCCTCACCGACGGTAAGGGAAGATAATTCCCAAGCCCGTGAGCGCTTATTTTTTTCGAAATAAGGTCAAGCAGATTTGGTGTAACTCCAAAGCCGACGGTTATAGTCCGGATGAGAAAGAACGAAAGACCAAGCCATGGTTTTGCATGGCGTGTGTCCTATGTGCCCGCGTGCGTCCAAAATTTTAGGGCCTGGTTAATTAATGCAAGCACGCTATTCTAACAAACTCGATTATCTGGAACTTTTTGAACTTCCCAAAACAGTATGTAAGGGGTTTGAACACGCTTTACAAGAAGCTGCAACATACGTCGGTCAAACGTCACCCAACCCCCCTGTGGGTTGCGCTATTCTTGATAAGGCTGGCAATCTTCTAGCATGCGAAGCGCATCACCGTGCGGGCGAGGCTCATGCTGAAATATTGGCATTGAGACGTTGTGCTGAACGTGGACTTTGGGAGAAAATTAGTGACGTTATGGTGACGTTAGAGCCCTGTAACCATACAGGTCAAACCCCCCCCTGTTCAGAAGCCTTATTAAACACCCCCGCAAAACGAATATGGGTCGGTATGAAAGATCCTAATCCTAAGGTTTGTGGAAATGGAAATATTCGTCTCCGTCAAGGAGGGAAAAAAGTTATCCTTTTGCAAGATCTGTCTTCCATAGAAGCGAAATATTATTACCAACAATGTTGTCAGCTTTTGCTTCCGTTCACCAAAGCCGTTACTAAAAACCAAGCTTGGATTACGGTAAAGCAAGCTTTATCCGTTTCCGGCTCTATGCTTCCTCCTAAGGGACAAAAAACATTTACTTCTTTTAATTCTTTGACAATAGCGCATAAGTTGAGGCGAGCTACCGAAGCGATTATTACCACTGCTGCTACTATCCGCGCAGATCGCCCCAATTTTACGGTACGTCATATTCCAGATCATATAAATAAAAAAAGACTTTTGGTTATTTGCACACGTCAAAAAGCAGATCTGCACGCCTTATGTTCCGAATCTTATTTACGTCAAGCACAGGCTAACGGATTTCAATTCCTTGTTTGTCGTAATTTACGGACATTGCCTGAATTGCTTTATCAGCATCACGTTCTTTGGGCCATGGTAGAAGCAGGTCCAAATTTTTTAAAATCCATACAACAACTGCAAATTTGGGATGATTGGCTGCTGTTTCAACAAAGTTTAGGAAAAGAAGATACAATAAGCGTGCAATCGAAACACCCCTTAACCCCTCTTTCATCACTATTGACTCATGTTAAATTCCATAGAGTAAAGGAAGTTCAATGTTCTCTGGTATCATAGAAAATTTAGGTATTGTTCAATCCGTTCGTTTTGAAAACAATGCCATGATTATTTTAATTGACACCTTTATGCGTGACCTTAGTGTAGGGGAAAGCGTTGCAGTAAACGGGGTTTGTTTAACAGTTACTGAATGTAATAGAGAAGGTCGAGCCATTTTTTTTCTGAGTTCTGAAACATTAGAACGAAGCAGTTTAAAAAAACTGGTTGCGGATAAATACGTAAATTTAGAACGTGCTGTTACGCCATCCACTCGACTATCAGGACACATCGTTCAAGGTCATGTAGATGGAACCGCACGTTTTGTAAACAAAGAACAACAAGGGGAAGCCCATACAGTTTTGTTTTCAATGCCAAAAGCCTTAAGGAAATACGTAGTAGAAAAGGGATCCATCGCTATTGATGGTGTCAGTTTAACCCTAAATAAAATCAAAGAAACAAATATGGATGAGGCGTTTGATATACAATTAATGATTATTCCACATACATGGGAACATACAACGTTTGGTCAAATGACTCTAGGAGAAAACGTCAATATTGAGGTCGATATCATTGCAAAATATGTGGAGAATATATGCTTATTTCAGAAATAGAAAGAACGCTGCCCAAAGACTTAAAAGAGGCTGTTCACGCTTTGCGTTCGGGTAAAATGATTATTATGATGGATGATGAAGGCCGTGAAAACGAAGGCGATCTCGTGGCAGCAGGCGAGTTGGTGAGCGAAGAAAGCATCAATTTTATGGTTACCCATGCCCGCGGTATTGTATGTATCCCTATTGAAATGGAAAAGGCACAACGCTTAAATCTAAAATATATGGTTCCACATAATACGTCACCGCACGAAACTGCTTTTACGGTTTCTATTGAAGCAAAAAAAAATGTAAGCACCGGCGTTTCTGTCAAGGACAGGGTACAGACAATACAAAGTGTGGCGCAAGACGATGCCGGCCCCGAGGATATTGTAACACCGGGTCATATGTTCCCTTTAATTGCCCATCCCGGTGGGGTTTTGTCGCGGCAAGGTCATACAGAAGGCTCTATAGATCTTTTGAAACTAGCAGGAATGAAACCGGTTGCTGTAATTTGCGAAATTTTAAATGAAGATGGTAGTATGGCGCGCAAAAAACAGTTACACGATTTTTCTAAAAAACATCAACTGCCAATCGTGACGGTATCTTCTCTTGTGAAATGGCGTCAACATTATGATGCTTTATCCCCCGATGGGTTTGCTCACAAAATCAAGTCAGGTCCCATTGTTCGTTTGCCTAATTATTATGGTGGGGACGATTTTAAAACACAGGCGTTTGTCGATTTAAAAGGGAATGAGCATCTGGTGGTGATGAAAGGTGATTTCAGCGGTAGCTCTGATATTATCCCTTTGATTCGTTTGCATTCTGAGTGCTTGACAGGGGATGTATTTGGCTCTTTGCGGTGTGATTGCGGTCCGCAACTTCACAAAGCGTTAAAAATTATTGGTGAGTCCGAAAAAGGGGCTTTAATTTATCTTCGTGGTCATGAAGGCAGGGGTATTGGTCTTTTCAATAAAATTTGCGCTTATAAATTACAAGATGAGGGCATGGATACCGTGGAAGCGAATATACAATTAGGATTTCCTTCTGAAATGCGTGATTGGACCATTGCAGGGGCTATTTTACATGCGCTTGGCATTCATCATTTACGTTTGCTAACCAATAATAACGATAAAGTGAACTTATTAGAGCAACAAGGTTTTGTCATCGAAGAACGGGTTCCCCTAGAAATAGAACCCAATCGACACAATATGGAGTATTTACAGACCAAAAAAAGTCGTATGGGGCATACCTTGTCGGCAGTTTCAATTAAAGAGTAAATGATGAAAGCCTACGAAAGTTACCAATTATGATAAAACAAGCGCCTTCTACTACAAGAAATTATACTTTTTCTTCTTTACCAAGAATTGCTATGGTTGTTAGCCGATTTAATGAAAAAGTAACGCATAGTCTTTCAAAGGCAGCACAAGCGTGGCTTGTTGAACATAACATTCCTTTTCAAAAAGAAAATGATTTATTTTATGCACCCGGTGCTTTTGAATTGCCTTTAATTGCGCAACATCTTGCCAAAAGTGGTAGATACGATGGGGTTGTTTGTTTAGGTTGTGTTATTAAAGGAGACACGGCTCATTTTGAGTTTATTAGTTTGAGTGCATCTTTGGGAATTATGCAAGCCTCTCTATCCACCGAAGTGCCGATAAGTTTTGGAATTTTGACAGCTTATACGTTTGAACAAGCCAAACTTCGTTCATTGGACAATCACGAAAATAAAGGTAGAGAAGCGGTGGCGGCGTGTGTAGAGACGGTTTCTTTGTTGCAAAGGACTGCTTGAATCTACAAATTTATACGTTGAATTCGGCATTCTTAAACGTCTCACCTTTGATTGGGACTTGTATCTTGCTTTTGTCGAATTTAAAGATATTTTTCTAAGTTAAATACCACCATTTATTATTCGATAAATAAATGCGTGGTTTTATTTATTGATTGATAATATCACAGACCCCTATACACTAATGAAGTAGCTAATTCATCGTTAATTAAGGGAGTGATAAACCTATGATGTCCACATTTATCGGACGTGTCGTCTCGATATGCTCGCGTCATGCTTGGACAGTCGTTGTGATTTATGTTTTTTTAGCCATTGCGTCTGTTTTGGTAACGGTTAATACGTTAGATATTACAACAGATACAACACAAATGTTTTCAGCGGCTATGCCCTGGAAACAAAGATCCGATTGGATGGCGCGTAATTTTCCCCAAAAAGAAAATTTATTGGTCGCCTTAATTCAATCAAACGTTCCTGAAAAAGCAGAAGTATCCGCGCAATCTCTGGTTGCTTCTTTAAAAAATGATAAAAAACATTTTGATTTTGTTCGTTACCCAGAAGCCGATCCTTTTCTTGTGCAAAATGGGTTGTTGTATCTTGATCCTGCAACGTTGGATCAAACATTAAATAAAATTATACAGGCGCAGCCTTTTTTAAGTGGATTAGCATTCGACCCTTCGGCACGAGGGTTATTTGAAGCCTTGGACATGGTTGTATTAGGGGTTAAGGAGAAACAAGTCGATTTTACTCAATATAACGATGCTCTGGATGCTTTTGCCACCACATTAAATTCAGTCGCTCAGGGACAGCCTCAGTATTTTTCTTGGGAAAAAAGCCTATCAGGGTCTTTATCGGATTTATCAGGCAAATATAAAATTGTTATTGCCAAACCAAAACTGAATTTAAACACTTTTCAGCCCGCCGGCGCAGCGGTGGAAAAGTTGAGGCAAACGATAAATCATTTGCCTTATGTTCGTGACGGATCCGTAAGTATCCATATTACAGGGGATGCAAAACTCAGCGACGAAGAATTTTCAACGGTTATGCAGGGTATGGTTGTTGGATTATTTGCGTCTTTTGTATTGGTCGCAGGATGGCTTTTTCTAGCTGTACGGACATGGAATGTAATTTTTTCAATTCTATTTGTTTTATTTATTGGCCTTGTATTAACGACAGGATTTGCTTCCGTTGCCGTTGGTACGTTAAATCTTATCTCGGTGTCTTTTGCTATTTTGTTCGTCAGCATTGCGGTTGATTTCGGTATTCAGTTTTCTGTTCGTTTTCGAGGGCAAACCGTAAAAAACGATCAAGATGTTGATATAGACAAAGCCTTGGTCAACACAGGAAGAGAAACAGGACACCAAATTTTTACGGCTGCTGTTTCAGCTGCTGCAGGTTTTTTAGCGTTCACTCCTACGCAGTTTACAGGGGTGCGGCAACTCGGCTTGATAGCAGGTGGAGGGATGTTAATAGCTTTTGTCTGCACTATAACCCTTTTGCCTGCTTTATTGAAACTTTTCAAACCAAAGATTGTACAGTCTTTTGCCGGTTTTCCTCAATTAAAGCCCATTGATAAAAAAATACGCCGTTATCGTGCTGCAATTCTTTTTTTCTTTTCTGTATTGGGTGCGGTAGGACTTTTTTTGTTCGTTGATCAACGCGTTGTGTTTGACTCGGATCCTTTTCATACAAAGGATTCTCGTTCAGAAGGAATGAAAACGTTAAAATTAATGATGAATGATTCCAACACAACTCCTTATACCATTGATATTATGGTAGATTCCCCTCAAAAGGCTTTGGAGTTGACCAATCGTTTAGAAAACCTTTCAACTGTAAAAAACGTCATATGGTTAGACTCTTTTATTCCTCAAGATCAAGCTGTAAAGTTGCCTATGATCCATGATGCTGCGGATATTTTGTTACCCACCTTAACGGTTCAAAATCCTAAACCCAAACCAACAGCTTCCGAATTGCGGCAATCTGTCAAAACACTTTTAAACGGCCTGCTTTCAGTTCAAAAAGAATTAAAACCAGATCAAGCGCTTTATCAAATTATGAAGGCTTTAGAAAAAATTGATAAACTACCGGATGCTTCCCTAGAACAGATGAATGATCGTTTAATCAAATTTCTTCCGCTGCAGTTACAACGATTACAACTGATGCTGAATGCAAAGGCTACTCGAACAGAGGATATTCCACAAACGCTTACATCGGATTACAAAACTAAATCCGGTCAATATAGAGTTGAGGTCTATCCTAAGGGGGTTAATTTAACCCCCCAGCAAATTACTGCTTTTGTACGGCAAATTCAATCCGTTGCGCCACAAGCGGCAGGCACTTGTGTTGATATTGTCGAAAGTGCAGCCACGGTTGTGCATGCCTTTTTGATCGCGGCTGCCATGGCGATTATAACATTGGCCATTATCTTGTACATTGCCCTAAGGCGCATACTGGATATGGTTTTGGTTTTAATTCCTTTAATTCTGTCGGCTTTAATAACCGTCATTGTTATTGTGGTATCGGGTCAAATGCTTAATTTTGCGAATATTATTACGTTGCCTCTTTTTTTAGGGGTAGGGGTATCGTTTAATATTTATTTTGTAATGAATTGGCGAGAAGGCATTCAATATCCGCTTTCGTCACCAACCGCGAGAGCTGTTTTATTTTCTGCCCTTACAACCGGTACTGCATTTGGATCTTTGGCGTGTTCTGCCCATCCTGGAACCGCCAGCATGGGGGTTTTATTATTAATTTCCTTGGCTAGTACATTAATGGTAACCTTAGGGTTTGTGCCTGCCTTGTTGCCTAAAAGGGATGTGGATGATTTTTAAATTTTAAAAGGCACCGATTGGCTTTTTTTATAAACATTCTTTGAGAAAGCGTTGCAAGGCTTTGCCCCTATGACTGATACTATTTTTCTCTAGTTCGGTCATTTCGGCAAACGTTTTTTCAGAGTGATTTGGTTGAAAGATAGGATCGTAGCCATGCCCATTTTCTCCTCTAGGAGGCCAAACAAATTGTCCATCAACTCTGCCTTCGAAATATTTCACAATGTTGTTTGGACTGGCAACACACAACATACAAACAAAGTAAGCCGACCGATCCGATTTGCCTGTTAATTTATTTTTTATTAAATGCATTGCTCGGGCATAGTTTTGATCCGGACCTGCCCATCTTGAGGAATAAATACCAGGTTCACCTTTTAAACCGTTCAGACAAAAACCTGAATCGTCTGCTAGACAGATTTTCTGTGTCAGCTTGGCGGCAAAAGAGGCCTTGATTTTGGCATTCTCTTCAAAAGTAAGCCCTGTTTCTTCTGGTTCGGGTAAGTTTAAGTCTTTGGCTGAATAAACTTTAATAGAAAAAGGGCTTAGCAGGCTTTTAATTTCATTAATTTTTCCTGAATTATGCGTCGCAACCAATAATGTATTGCCAGCTTTTAATTTGAATAATGCGGTCATCGTTTTTCTCTTTAAAGATTGGAATAAAGTATATACACTCTAAATGGATACATTGAGATTTACTAACTCGATTAAAATAATAAGTTTGTTTCCTATAACAGCTTTGATAATAATTTCTTTAGGTAAGATTTTACTTAAACCTCAAAAGTCAATTAGATATCGTATATTTTAAATTTAAAACACAATAGCACTTAATCTATTAACTTTGACTTAATTTCGTTTAGAAAATGAAAAGGAATAATTATGACTGAATCAATAGATGCGTCTTTTTCCGGAACATTTAAAATTGGCGGAGAAATAAAAGTAAATCGTTTAGGTTTTGGCGCTATGCGTATAACAGGTAAAGGCGTGTGGGGAGAGCCAGAAGATCGTAACGAAGCGATTGCAACGTTAAAGAAAACGATTTCATTAAATATTAATTTTATTGATACAGCTGATAGTTATGGCCCTTTTGTAAGCGAAGATCTTATTTGTGAAGCCCTTTATCCTTATCCTTCTACTTTATTGATTGGCACCAAAGCAGGGCATACCCGATTGGGTCCCGATATATGGCGGCCTATCGGAAATCCGAATTATCTTCGCCAATGCGTGCTTATGAGTATGCGTCGTTTAAAATTGAATGAAATTAGGTTTTGGCAGCTGCACCGTGTAGCAGAAGATACGCCACCTGAAGTTCAATTCGAAACTATTGCTAAAATGCAACAAGAGGGTCTGATCCGACACGTAGGTCTTTCTGCTGTAGGTATTAATATGATTAAAAAAGCCCAGCAGTTTTTCGAGGTGGTATCCGTTCAAAATCGTTATAATATGCTTAATCGTGAATCAGAAGAGGTATTAAATTATTGTATAGAAAAAAATATAGCTTTTATTTCTTATGCCCCTCTAGATCAAAATACGTTTGAAGAAGGGGATGTACTTAAAGAGCTTATGCAAGAAAAAAACGCCTCTGCGCGACAGATTGCTCTGGCTTGGCTCTTGAAACGAAGCAAAGTAGTTATACCTATACCAGGTACGAGTAAAGTGCAGCATTTAAAGGAAAATGTAGCGGCTGCGTCTCTTCATCTTTCGGACGCGGAATGGTTTAAGCTTGATAAAGAAGGTCGAGCTGTATGGCATGCTCGTAAAGCAAATTTAAAATCCACGTTAAGGAATGAGTAAATCAATTTACGATTGTTGTTATTTTTGATTTTTCAATTACAATCATAGAGTTAAAAACCGTTACATTTCTTACTTAAAACAAAAGAGCTTCAGTGCATGTATTCCGATCCCCCTCCCGTTCACTCTAATGATCAGAATGATGGAGAACGTCAAATAAAATTTAAACGACCACGCTATCGATTATGGCGCATATATTTAGGATTGATTGCTGGTTTAATTTTTTTAATTGCCCTTATCGGGGGAATTGGTATTTGGGTTGGATATCAAGGCACAATTAAGGGGTTGCCAACCATTACAGGTCTGCGTGATTACGCGCCACCTGTAATGAGTCGCATTTACTCAAGTGACGATCAGGTCATTGCTGAGCTTGCAGCGGAACGACGATTTTTCGTTCCTATTTCAGCTATTCCTAAACAGGTAAAGGATGCTTTTATTTCCACAGAAGATAAAAATTTTTATCTTCATAGCGGTGTCGATCCAATGGCCATTATGCGGGCATTGGTTCAGGATGTTTTTCGCCTGCATGGGAAACGACTGGTGGGGGCTTCGACAATTACGCAGCAAGTTGCTCGTAATATGCTGTTGAATAACGACCGTAAACTGGAGAGAAAGATTAAAGAAGCCATCTTAGCGCTTCGTATTGAACAGTCTTTAACAAAAGATCAGATCCTTGAAATTTATTTAAATGAAATTTATTTGGGGGCTGGTGCGTATGGAGTGGCTTCGGCTGCGCAAGTTTATTTTCACAAAAATTTAAATCAGCTTACGATTGCTGAGGCCGCTTATCTAGGAGGGTTACCCAAATCGCCGTATAATTACGATTTATATAAAGACCCAAAAGCCGCGATACAGCGTCGAGATTTTGTAATAAGTCGTATGAGAGACACGGGGGCAATTACACTAGAACAAGAACAGGTTGCTCTTAAGGAGCCATTGTTACCTGTAAACCAATCCAATCATAGAGGACCGATTGCAGGAACTGAATGGTTTAGTGAGGCGGTTCGAAGGGATTTGATTGATCGCTATGGTCTTGAAAAAACCATGCAGGGTGGGCTTGAGGTCCATACCAGCCTTAATTTGGATAATCAAGCTTTGGCGACAAAGCTTATGCGAGAAGCCTTAATGAGTTATGATCGAAAACGAGGTTGGCGCGGAGCTTTAAAAAAAATAGAGAAGATAGATGTCGATGATTGGCAAACTCAACTTTTGCACGAAACAGCTCCCAAGGGCATGTTGCCAGGGTGGCGTTTGGCGATGGTTTTGGACGGTAAGTCTGGCAAAGTGGGATGGGTAGAAAAAAATTCTCAACAAATACAAAATTTTAATGCAACCCTAGATGCAAAAAGCATGGTTTGGCAAAAACGTTCGCCGCACAGTATTAAGACAGGTGATATCGTTATGATTGAACCCTTAGCAGATAAAGGAAAAGTCGCGTTAAAACAAATTCCACGTATTGAAGGGGCTCTGGTATCGATGAACGTTCGAACTGGTCGGGTGTTGGCAATGTTTGGAGGTTGGTCGTTCGCAGAATCGCAATTTAATCGGGCGACGCAGGCGTTGAGGCAACCAGGTTCATCGTTTAAACCTATTGTTTACCTTGCAGGTATGGAACAAAATGTACCGCCTTCGCAAATTTTTACGGATTCTCCTTTTTCAGTGGGAAACTGGCATCCTAATAATTACGAAATGAATTTTTGGGGCCCTACGGCTCTTCATAATGGGTTAAGATACTCGAGAAATTTAGTTACCATACGCTTGGCCGCACAAATCGGTATGGACGCTGTATCGAAGCTTTCTATTGCTCTCGGTGAAGTGGACTCCATGCCAAAAGTGCTCCCGGCTGTGTTAGGTGCAGTAGAAACAACCGTTTTGCGTCATGCTGGCGCGTATGCAAGCATTGCTTCGGGGGGACTGGTCGTCCATCCGACGTTGATAGACTATATACAAGATCGCAACGGGAACGTCCTTTGGCGTTCTGATGCATTTAAAGTGGATCATTTGACAGATCCAAATCAACTTCCAGAATTAAGCGATCAGCGAAAACGAGCGGCTTCTGAACAAAGCGCTTATCAAGTAATTACAATGATGAAAGATGTTATCAGAAGGGGTACTGGATCGTCTGCCAGTAAAAATATTGATATGCCGATTGCTGGGAAGACAGGAACCAGCCAAAATTTCAATGACGCTTGGTTTGCTGGATTCTCTCCCGATGTGGTAACCGTTGTATGGTTTGGTTACGATCAGCCACAGAGTTTGGGAAAAGGCATGTCGGGTGCCGTCGTGGCAGGCCCGGTCTGGAATAACTATATGAAACAAGTATTAGCGTCTTATAATAAAAGAGATTTTGCTCAACCTTTGGGCGTTTTCCTTGCCAGTTATGATACCAGCAAAGGAACGGTTACGGATGCCTTTAAAGAAGGTCAGACGCCTGGTGCAAGTATTAATTTAAATTCTGGGGCCGCTACGGGTGAGTTAACTGCTTCGGATACGGGGGCTGAAAATGTACCAGATTCTGAAGAGTCTATGGGTACCGCCATGCCTCCGGCTGAACAAAATAACGGAACATCAACCGATCAACCGAAACAAGAAACACCTTCTTCAGAGGGTGATATTGGTATGGGCGGGTTGTATTAATCTGCTTGTATTCTAAAAAAAAAATTGTTATTAGTATTGAGAACCATTTGCAACTAAGGATAAAAAGAATATGTCTGCCGAAAGCGAAGCCCTATACCAAATCATAGAGCAGTCCATTGACCTGCTGAGGAGGCATCTTTGACTGGGATAAAACGTTGGATCGGTTAGCTGAGCTTAACAATCAGGTTGAAAATCCAAAATTATGGGATAACGCTGAACAAGCTCAAAAAATTATGCAAGAGCAAACGCTCCTTACGAGCCAGATCGAACAAGTCAGAACGCTTGAACATGACGCTCGTGATAATTTTGAGCTTCTTCAGCTTGCTGAGTTGGAAGACGATCAACCCGTTATAAAGGAAGCACTCGCTCGTCTCAGAGACGTTGAAAAGAAAGTAAAATGCCTTGAGAGCGAGAGTTTACTTTCTGGAGAAGCGGACCGTAACGATTGTTATATTGAAGTCAATTCAGGGGCCGGGGGAACCGAGGCTCAAGATTGGGCAGAGATGATCGTGCGTATGTATTCGCGCTGGGCAGAGCGCCATCATTATACGGTTTCTTTGCTGGAAAGTACAGAAGGAGAACAAGCGGGTATTAAATCAGCAACGCTTAAAATTACTGGCACTAACGCGTATGGTTGGTTGAAAACAGAAGCTGGAGTTCATCGTTTGGTTCGTATATCACCCTTTGATTCGGCCAAACGCCGACATACTTCTTTTGCTTCTGTCTGGGTATACCCTGTGATTGATGAGTCTATAAAAATTGACATTAATGAATCAGATTTAAAAGTGGATACGTATAGAGCTTCTGGTGCTGGTGGCCAGCATATTAATAAAACAGAATCAGCGATACGTATTACGCACATACCTTCTGGCATTATAGTGGCCTGTCAAACCGATCGCTCACAACACCGTAATCGTGCAACGGCGATGGAAATGTTGAAGGCACGTATGTACGAGCTCGAATTACAAAAGCGAGAAGAGCAAGCCGCACAAACAGAGGCTAGTAAAACTGAAATTGGCTGGGGTCATCAAATACGTTCTTATGTATTGGCTCCGTATCAATTGGTTAAGGATTTAAGAACGGAAGTGGAAAAAACAAATCCACAAGCAATTTTAGATGGGGATTTAGATGAATTTATGGCAGCTGCATTGGCGCTAAGAGTGGGTGCAACGCGTTCGAAAGCGAGCGCTCAAGCAATTTGAATCTTGCAAAAATAATAAAATTATTAGGCGATTAAGGAAAAATTTGGTCGATGTTCAGTTATAACGAGCGTCATCCTATTGAGCACATTATAGGATTTTTGGGCGTCTTAATATTACATATTCTTCTTATTGGTGGGTCGATTATGCTTATACATTCGCCCCAAAAAGAACGTGTGGATACTCCACCTTTGCAAGTGCAAGTCGTTGAGGTTTCCTCTTCTACTTCTACTGCTGTAGAGGCTCTTCAACCGCCTCCACCTGAGATGATTATGCCCCCGCCACCTGAAGTAAATCCGCCGCCAATTAACACCGAAGCGCCCGTCCAGCCTAAAAAACCTCCTGTTGTGAAACAAGTGCAAAAACAGGTTCCACAACCCAGGCAATCGGAAGATCAAACGAATAAACCTGTAGGGGATCAAGGAGCAAGCGTGCGACCTCCTGGAGTGGGCACCCCTGATCAAAGTGCCGGCAGTAAACCACTAAACGGTGCACGAATTGTTTATCCACCGGATATGGAGGAGGCGGGCAAAGAAGGTCGTGTTATTTTATCGTGTGATGTTGAGACCAATGGATCAACCAATAATTGTAAAATTATATCCGCTATAGGGGGTAATTCTTTCAAAGAAGCAGCGTTAGAGTACGTTCATCGTGCTCGTTATAGTCCAGCAACGTTGAATGGAAAACCTGTCAAAGAATTAGCGCACCGTTACACCATAACGTTTCGATTGGGGGCCAATGATTAACCTGTGATTAAACATAAAAACTAAGTCATCATCGTTGTTGTTCATGGGTTCGTCTCTCAAGAACAATTATGATAATGCTTTCAATTCTTTAGTTTGATAACGAGTGTATGAATAGTAGCTGATAGAGAACCAAACATTTCCTTGTTTACTTTACTTAAGCGAATAATAACTTTGTTATTAGATATTCACTTCCTCTCTTTACCAAAACCAAAATTAACCACTGCTAAGGTTTATAGAAAATAAAAATACAAAATGATTTCAATAAAATTCATTGCAAGAACAGTTCTGAGGAGTTTATAAAGAGTATGCGTATTAAAAATCGTTTGTTAAGTTATGTTGCGTTGTGCATGTTGGTTGCTGCCTCATCAATTGCTATTCAACATACTGTAATGGCTCAGCAAACCACTGATCAACAAAACTTACAACAACAAGTTGTACCTTCTTCACCAGCAACCAATACTTCCCTTAATACGGCTCCTGCCGGTGCGACCGTTTCAAATAATGGCAACAGTCAAACAATGAACCCGCCCGTTGCTGCCAATACAGCCCCCTCGCCAGCAACCGAAGCCGTTGATAAAAATGTAGCCGATAATCCTTATGGCCTCAAAGCATTATGGATGGGTGGGGACTTGGTTTCACGAATAACGCTTTTGATTATGGCGGTTATGTCTGTAGGGACTTGGTATATTATTGTGATGAAAGTTATTGAGCAATCACGCTTAATAAGAGCCTACAAAGAAGTAACAAAAAATCAATTTTGGCAACAAAAAAATCTTAAGCAGAGCGCTGAAAGATTGGCACAAAACTCGCCTTACCGTTTAATTACGCAAAATGGAATTGACGCGGTTGACCATCATAAAGGTGTTTTACAAGAAACGCTTGATTTGTATAGTTGGGTTTCTATTACATTGCATCGTACGTTGGATCATATACAAAGCAGTCTTCAAAATGGACTTGCTTTTTTAGGTACAGTGGGTTCCACAGCCCCTTTTGTTGGATTATTTGGTACGGTTTGGGGTATTCATCACGCGTTAAGTGCCATTAGCATAGCAGGGCAAGCCACCTTAGATAAAGTCGCTGGACCCGTTGGTGAAGCGCTTATCATGACTGCGATTGGTTTGGCTACCGCCGTACCTGCGGTTTTAGGGTATAACTACTTGGTTCGTTGCAATAAAATTATTCTTGATCAAGCAAGAAGTTTTACGGCCGATGTTCAATGTGTGTTGATGGGGGGTCGTCCTAAAAAGAGCACTGATGATAACGATCTTTCGATAAAACAATAAGGCACAATAATATGACTAAATATGTAGTTAGTCCTTATGATGGGGGGAATTTCACCGGAATAGAAAGAGAAGAAAACGAGGTTGTTTCCGAAATCAATACCACCCCATTGGTGGATGTTATGCTCGTATTGTTGATTATCTTCCTCATTACTATTCCTGTTGCAACGCACGCTATTAAAGTTAATTTACCTGTAAGAATGAGTCACCCTACTCTTGTCAAAAATGGTAACGTTGCGATTGCTGTTAATGCAAATGGAGAGATTTTTTGGAATGAGCAACTGGTTGCTGATACATCCATGCTTCAATCGAAATTGAACGAAACGTCCTCCTTACATCCACAACCTCAAATACAGATAAGGGGTGACGAGAATGCGCATTACGAAACGGTGGGCAAAGTGGTTAAAGCGTGCCAACAAGCAGGTATTAGGCGTGTCGATTTTATTACGCAGCCTCCAAAAAATGGATAATATTCGCAATGGATAGTTTAAAAACAAGACAATCTCGTAGACTTTCTTTGCAAGCCAGCGATAGCGATGATGAAGTGATGGTTAATATCAATACAACACCTCTAATTGATGTTATGCTTGTTTTGTTGGTCATGTTAATTATTACTATACCCTTACAAACTCAGTCCGTACAATTGGCTTTGGGAAGAAATGATAATGCGCAGGTGGCAGAACCTCCTCCTAATGTTATTGTTGGCATTGATTTCGACAATAGTGTTACGTTTGATAAACAGTCCCTACCCAATGAGAGCGCATTGCAAACGCATTTTCAGGACATAGCGCGTATGCCAACGCAACCAACCGTTTTTATTAAACCCAATCGCTTGGCAAGTTACAAAATGGTTGCTTTCATTCTTGCCGATGCACAACGATTGGGTGTAAAAAAAATTGGGATAATGAGTGACGATTAGAGGGTTAAAAGGTTGATTTAATGAAACGTTTTTTTTTACTGTATAGTCTATGTGTTGTGGTTTTTGTTTTTGGAGCGATTATCCAGAGAAATTTTGCTTTTGCAGGAGAGACGGTAAGTAATAAAATAGCGGTTCCACTTAAGAAAGCAGAACAATTTTTAAAACAGGGTAAAACCACCCAAGCGGATGTTGCTATTCGTGAGGCTCAAGCCATAGCCAAACCATCCATCTATGAGCAACAAATAATTGAAAAATTGAAAATAGCTTCTGCTTTAAAACAAAATAAAATACAAGATGCTCTTTCGAGTTATGATCGTTTAATAAAAATCGGTCATATAAGTTTGCAAGAACAACAAAATATCGTTATGGCTCAGGCAAGCCTTGCGTATAGAAATAAAAATTATTCAAAAGCTATAGAGTTTATCAACCATTATTTTCGTATTGGGGGAAACAATTCCCACATGAAAACACTTCTTATTCAATCTTATTTTTTGAATAAGGATTATAAAAATGCTCTAGCCCAACAGAAAGAACAAATTAATTTCGAAGTAAAACAAAATATTATTCCTGCCGAATCTCAGTGGCTCATTCTTGCCAATTGTCAGGAAAAACTGGGAGATTTTAATAGTCTAAGACAAACGTATTTACAGTTAGCAACGCATTATCCCAAAGCAATATATTGGTCGAAGATTATGTCTTCCATAACAGGCGCCAAAAATACATCTCCTTCCGTTCAATTGGCTGTTGCAGAGTTTCAATACCGTAATGGGCTTTTAATGGATGCCAAAGCGTATACCAATGCCGCTGAAATCGCTTTGCAAGTTGGAGTACCGCACTTAGCGGAGAAAATTATACTTGCGGGTCAATCACAAAACATATTTGTTGGTCAAGATGCAGAACGAGCAGCGCGATTAGAAATATATATCAAAAATACTATTACCAATAATGAAAAAAACCAGATTAATGCGCTTAACGATGCAAAAACCAATCTTAAAGGTGATCGCTTATTTCTAATCGGTTATGACCAATTTATTGCAGGTCAAAAAGATGGGGGGCTGGCTTTGATGAAGCAGGCGCTTGAAAAAGAGCAAGTAAATACTTCTGTAAATAAATTATACTATGCTTTA
>NZ_CAWUGZ010000047.1:0-2789 GCF_963921845.1 Commensalibacter sp. Nvir
ACGGGGTAGATAGTAGCGATAGCGATCCGCTTGCAGATTTTGAAAACGAATTTGGTCTTTTAACTCTTTAGTTTTAAGTTCAACCGTTTTTTTATTTTCAAAAAAAGATGGAAAAATTTTGTATAAGTTGTTAATGATAAAGCTCATGTTTAAGCTCCTTGATTTGGGGTTGGAAGGGAATGGAGCTGCGAACTTCATTCCCTTTTTTGATATAGTTTAATTTAGCAAAATGCTAATAAAACAGTCAATAGATTTTGTTAGCAAAAAGACAATAAAATAATATTATTTGCTAATTTATTTTTTTATAGACGAATTTAGGACGGTAAAAACTGCACCTTTAATATCATCAGGGGCTCGGCGATACAGATCTAAGATGAGTTCTTCATTCTTAGATAATTCTTTAGTTTCAATTCCTTGGATAAGATAGTCTAAGGTCACACCATAATAATCGGCTAAAATAATCAATTTTTTACGGTTTGGATTCTTTCTACCTGTTTCCCATTCACTTACTGTAGGAATTGACACGTCAACTATGGCTGCAACATCTGCTTGCCCTAGATTACGGTTAAGTCTAAGTGTTTTAAGTCGTTCATTTAATGTCATACTTAAAAACGTAACTGAATCTACAAAATTATTCATGGCATTTTGCTAACATTTTTATTGACTGATATATTAGCATTTTGCTAATATACTTTCATCGTTCATTGACATTCGAATATCTAAGACCGTGGCTCTGTCATGGTCTTCCTCGTTAGGGGATAGAATCTTCTTTCTCCAAACCTTCAACTAATTTTGTGTCTAAATCATTACTTCTAGAAAACCGGTTAATCCAAAAATTATCAGTTTGCTTATAAAAACTTCCAAAAACAAGTAAAAGGAGTCCTAAGGTGGGGATACTGAGAAAAGCTATCCATGCCCACTGCATGTAGTTTCTAACATTTTTTAAAGCTACAGAGTTTCTGTCATTCACTTCATTAATATCTAGAATTAAATGCTCAATGATTTCTAATTCACTTTCAAACTTTCCTTGTAATTTATCCATTTCTGAAGCTGAAAGATTGTAATAATTCCATGGTGTGCTCTGAAGTACTCGAACACATAAATAACTTGTAATGAATAGAGGCGTTAACATTAATAACAAATAAAATTGATGTTTTTCTTGAAGAGAAAAAGCGATAATTAGCCCTGACATTAAAGTCATTGTCCATCCGAGCAAATTACTTGCTCTTACCTTCAGGCGTTGTAAACTTGTTTCTATTACATTATGTGCATTTAAAGCCTGATCATATACAAATCGTGCTGACCATAATCGAAGCCCATTTTCGGCGACTTCTCCGACTTCAATTGTTTTGTTTTGGATAATTTGGCACATGGTTTAGCTCGACGATTCTAAAATACTTGAGGGTTGGTTTTACGTTAGTCTGTAAAAGGTAACGTATTTTTTTGTGATTCGTATTTCATAATAAACTCCTTTCTAAGTTGGGAGTTTAAAAGCAAAAACTCCCATAACGTGTGTCATGAGAGTATATGTGACATATATTCACATTAATTGTCAATAAAAAAAGTGATAATAAATCACATTATTTTTTTTTATTTAATTTTTTGCTTCGCAGCGAGACAAACTCAAGCAATGCTTTAGCTTCATCATCTGGTAAATTTCGAAATGCATATAGTAAAATAGCTTCATCATTATTTTGTGCTGATGCAGGATTTTGACTGTATTGATCAGAAGTCAACCAATCAAGGGAAACGTTAAATTCTTTAGACATTTTTATAAGGAGTTCTCTTCCAGGTTTTATTTTATTAGATTCTATTTTAGATAGATAAGAACGATCAATGCCCAATTCTGTAACGAATTCGATCTGTTTGAGACCGCTTTTATATCTAATCTTTCTAATTTTATCACCTAGTGTTTCCATAATTATTTTGTAATGACTTTTCATCAAGTTTGTGTGATTAAAATGAACATCTTTTTTTATTGACAAATGTGATAAATAATCACATAAATAGTTTTATGATGAATATTAAAGACATTCTTAAAGCTGGTGGCGGACCTTCTAATCTATCTAAACTTATAGGTATCCATCATACAGCCATCATTCGATGGAAAGCAGTTCCAGTTAATCGTTTGGCGGTAATTGAAAAAATTACAGGAATTCCGAGAGAGGAACTGCGTCCAGACATTTTTAGAAAAGGAAACGAACATGAGTGAGAAAATTGATATCATTACAGTGACCGATAAAGATGGGTGGGATTCTTTTGTCCGTGCAGAAGTAGGAGCCGATTTTGTTGTTTGTGGTGTCCATTATGATGCTGATCACAAATTCATTGAAAAAATCAAAGTGTGCGAGTTTGATGGGCTGAAATTAATCAATGAGCATGAAGAGACCCGAGAGCAGGTGATAGAACATATCAAAGCTGGCAAGATCTATAAAACAGCGCGTCGTATTGTATTTGGTCATTTATACCCTTGGAAAAATGTTGTCATTGAAAAAACAAAGGATGGAACGGAAATAGTGGTGGTTTCCCAAAAAGGGGATGATCTAAACTTTTCCATTCCTAGTTCAGAAAATAACGAAGAGGCGTTTAACGTAGTTGAAGAATTACATCCTGTAATTTGTAACGAAAATTGTATAGAGGATTAATACTCTTCAACGTTTTCGAGATTGTCTCTGGTTTCGTTATCTGCGTTGGTGCGTATGTATTTATTGCCGTTTATTGGATAGATTTGAATTTCGGCTCCTTGGAACAATTTACCTGGCTCGTTTTTATCTTTAGGAAAACATGAA
>NZ_CAWUGZ010000048.1:0-2970 GCF_963921845.1 Commensalibacter sp. Nvir
ACGGGGTAGATAGTAGCGATAGCGATCCGCTTGCAGATTTTGAAAACGAATTTGGTCTTTTAACTCTTTAGTTTTAAGTTCAACCGTTTTTTTATTTTCAAAAAAAGATGGAAAAATTTTGTATAAGTTGTTAATGATAAAACTCATGTTTTAGGTCCTTTACTGGATTTAGAGGGAATAGAGTTACCGCTCTGTTCCCTTTTTTACATTACTATTATATTCCATATACTTATATATATGTCAATTTAAATTATAAGTATATAGAAAATAATATTCTATTTATGTTCTGTGAGTTGTCTGCCTATTTCAATCCAAGCATCAATAGCTTTTATATCCATTTTCTTTGCAATGGATAGTATGTGCTTATAACGTTCTTTTTCTTTGACTAAACTTGGATCTAAAAGTAAGTCCCCAGTTTCAAGATTGAGGAATTTTTCAATTGCCAAAAGTTGTTTGACGGTTAGAGCAATGTGGCCATTTAGCCATTTTGAGATCATAACTTGCGTTACACCTAAAGCTTCAGCAACGTTATCTTGAGTTACTTCTTTTTGCTTTAACCATTTTTTGATATGACGCACTGCATTTAGATTTTGCTGGCGTTGTTCTGGGGTTAAGATTTTATCTGGCATAGTAAGCATTTTAATGTATTCCTCACTTTTTAATATTCAGTATATAGAATATGAAAAAATATTCCATTGACTTATATTATTCTATATACTAATGTTATTTACATTAGCTCATTGACATTTAAATATCTAAGACCGTGGCACTGTCATGGTCTTCCCCGTTAGGGGGTGGATGGTAGATTGATTAAACCTACCATCCGATTTAATATTGGTTTTTACAACGATTCCAATATTAAAAAGGCTAATTTCTTATGGCTCCAAAACCTCCTCCTCCTAAGTCTCCATCTAATCCTTCATCTAAACCTGAAGATCAAATTCCACCTGATATTACATCCCAAGAAACTTTACCTGGAACCTTGAAGTGGATTAGAACTTACGATTCTTTTCCGGATGATTTTTCGCCAGATTCTGGAAAAGATTCTCAACCTTCGAAAAAGAATATACGCAAGAAGTGATATTCCTGCGGTAGGCACGCTAAGAAAAATAAGTTGTGCCCACTGAAGTCTTTTTCTGGTTTTATTTACGCTTTTAGTGTTTCTTTCATTTAGTAAATCAATTTTAATGACCAATTCTTTTAGTATTTCTGATTCATTTTTATATTCTTTTTTAAGCTCATCCATATAGGTAGATGAAACATTAAAGAAATTCCAAGGTACACCATCCAGTGCTTTGATACACAACAATGCGGTAAGAAAAAGTAAAGCTAACATCACGAGCAATATCAATAATATGTGAAAATTATATTTGTTGTGGATGGTAACAGCAATTAATATGGACATTGAAGTCATTGTCCATCCAAGCAAATTACTTGCTCTCACCTTCAAACGTTGCAAACTTGTTTCTATTACATTATGTGCATTTAAAGCTTGATCATATACAAAACGTGCCGACCATAATCGAAGCCCATTTTCAGTGACTTCTCCGACATCAATTGTTTTCTTTTGGATAATTTGGCACATAGTTCAGCTCGACGGTTCTAGAATATTTAGGTGGTTGGTTTTACGTTAACCTGTATAGGATAACGTATTCTTGTGATTCGTATTTCATAATAAACTCCTTTCTAAGTTGGGAGCCTAAAAGCAAAAACTCCCATAACGTGTGTTATGAGAGTTATGTAGCACTGCTACTAATATAAGTCAATAAAAATTATTAGCAATGTTTGTAAATTTATTTTTGTGATAATTTTTTTATAGTTTCAGCTAGTTGTTCTATATTTTTATATAAAATTTCTTGCTTATCCAAATCTATCTGTCTGATTAAAAACAATAAATCTTTTTCGATTTTTGTATGAGCCTTAATTTCTTCTTCTGGTTCATAACCAGTAAGGATGTAATTCATGTCTACCTCCAATATATCTATTAATTGGTGGAGACGTTTGGCTGTTAATCCAGATCTTCCTTTTTCATATTGGCCAACCAGTGAGGTCGTTACATCTAGCTTATCTGCTAGCTCTTCTTGGGTCAAACCTTTGCTATGTCTAGCTTTTGCTATACGTTTTCCTATTGCTATAGTTTCAGGGTTTGGTAACCTTCTTTTGGCCATATGGACTATTACTTCTTGTAACTGATTACATAAATTTACCATGTGTTATTAATGATCATTTGACAAATAGCATTGCTTGTAATTTTGTTGACTTCTATTGGTAGCGTTGCTACTAATAGAACCATGAAGAATATTTTAGAAAAATATACAAAACCCCAAATAACAAAAGCTCAGATTGCAAGAGCTTGTGGGGTGAATAGGAATGCACCAGGACGTTGGCGCCGTGGGGTTCCAAAGAAATATCTTTCAATCGTAGCCGGACTTTTAAATGTTCCGAGAGAGGAACTACGTCCGGATTTCAGAAAAGGAAACGAACATGAGTGAAGAAATTCCATTTATGATAATTACTAGAAGCAGTCCAACAAAATGGGAACATTTTTTAACACTCGAACTTCAAAATGATCAGGTTGTCATTTCGGTTTTCTATGGCGACAATAATCAGGATATTTTAAGTGCGAAAATGATATGTTGTGAGGATACTTATATTCAAAATGCTAATGAAATTATACGAGAAATGAAAGGACCATTTTGCACAAAATATAAAGTTGTATACTACGACAAAAACAATGTTTTAGCTCCTTACGGATTTTTAAAAATCGTAACACTTGACGATGGAACTGAAGTTCTCCGCATTCAAAAGGGAACCCTAGAAACTTAGTATTCTTCAACGTTTTCGAGATTGTCTCTGGTTTCGTTATCTGCGTTGGTGCGTATGTATTTATTGCCGTTTATTGGATAGATTTGAATTTCGGCTCCTTGGAACAATTTACCTGGCTCGTTTTTATCTTTAGGAAAACATGAA
>NZ_CAWUGZ010000049.1:0-11209 GCF_963921845.1 Commensalibacter sp. Nvir
GTATACGGCGTGTAATAATAGGGTTATTGTATAGTTTTTTTGTAGTTATTATTACATTATATGCGACGAGGCATTTAAAAATATGGTTTCCTTCACCCCCTGATCCAATCGTAAAAACGAAAACCCAACCAAATGTTCCTCCAAGCTTTTCCGAACTAGCTGAAAAGCTTCTCCCAACAGTTGTAAATATCTCTGCAACAAAATTATCTACCGCGAATATGTCTGAAGACGATTCAGATGAAGACCAATCCAATGATTTCAATAATGACAAAGGGGCTTCGCCTTTTGAAAAATTTTTTAAAGACTATTTGAATCGCAAAGGGGTATCGGAAGGTAACTCTGATACTCTTCAGGCCCTGGGCTCTGGGGTTGTCATAGATCCAAACGGTTGGATTGTAACAAATTATCATGTGGTCAAGGATACGAATCAAATCATCGTTACTTTTGAAAACAGCCATATATTAAAAGCCACTTTAAAAGGATTTGACGAGCGTACAGATCTAGCTTTACTTAAAGTTTCGCCTAAAACCCCCTTACTCATTGCGCAATTTGGTAACAGTGACACATCAAAAATAGGGGATTGGGTGTTGGCTGTGGGCAATCCTTACGGACTATCCAATACAGTTACTTCAGGTATTATTTCTTCTCGAGGGAGAAATATTGATCAAGGGCCATATGATGATTTTATACAGACGGATGCTCCAATTAATAGAGGGAATTCTGGTGGTCCATTGTTCAATATGCAGGGGAAGGTAGTCGGGATCAATACCGCTATTTTTTCTCCTTCAGGCGGTTCAATTGGAATTGCTTTTGCAATACCTTCCAATGAAGCCATATGGGTTATTGACCAACTTAAGCGTGATGGTAAAGTTTTTAGGGGTTGGTTAGGCGTTCGCATCCAAGAAGTTGATGAATCCCTTGGGGAAAAAATACATATCACACCCTTTACAGGGGCATTGGTGGTCGATGTGGAGGCAGACAGTCCCGCAGCAAAAGCAGGTCTACAAAAGGGTGACGTTATTATAGCTGTAGACAATCAATCAATTACTGCGCAAACTTTGCCTCGAAGAATTGCTAGACTTCAAAATGGTAGTTCCATATCGTTAACTATTATTCGTCGTAATCAAAGACAAATTATGGTAGCAAAAATTGCTCCATTGGTTGAAAAACAACACATATCTTCTGACCAAGAATCCGAAGAACAGTCTAAGATTATAGTGGTAAAAGGGGCAGCTATAGAAGTAAGTGACATTGATGACCTTCTTCTTCAAAAATATGATCTTCCTGAGGGGCAAAAAGGGGTTATCGTGACGTGCGTGACCAAAAAGGCGAAAGGGAAAAAATCGCTTTTTCACGTAGGAGATCTCTTTCTTGGTGTTAACGATGAAGAACTTCAAAATGTTTCAGATTTATTAAAATTTATCAATACAGAGAATTCGTCTCAGCAAAAAAATGAACGAAAAATTTCTTCCAATACTATGATTCGATTATTGGTAAAAAGTGACAATAAATTACATTGGGTTACCTTAAAGAAAAAGGATATTATAGTTCGTTAAAACCTATTGCGTTTGTATACGAAAGACCAAAGAGTGCAGATTAATCGAAGAGAATTAATTTCTTCCTTACAACAAAGTATGCGGTTGTTATTGTCCATTGCACTTGCTAGTTTTATAGCGCATTTATGCCATTTACATGAACCGTATTGGGCACTAATGACCTCGATCATAGCGACTCAGTCTAAAATTGCACAAACTTTACAAACCAGTAGGGATCAAATTGTAGGTGCTATCATAGGAGGAAGTGCGGGTTTAATTGCGATTGCGCTACAACAATATTTTGGGTGGTCGCCTTTGCTTGCGTTTTCTATTGTTATAATTCCTATGGCCGCCCTGGTATCTTGGCGACCTTCAATGCGTTTGGGAATGGTTACCTTGGCGGTTGTTATTTTGTTTCCTGCGCCAGGAGAAGTTTTTGAAAGGCCATTTGACCGGATTTTTTCTATTATTGTGGGTGTTATTGCGTCCTTAATTGCCAGCTATTGCGTATTAAAGTCGCAAGCAAGAAATAATGTTTTTTTAAGTGCTGCGTCTGCTTTGGATAAAATCAATATTTTACTGCATTACGCATTAACCTCTCCTATTGTATGGGAGGAAGTAGAAACAATGAACGATTCAATAACCAATGAATTAAGAAAATTATCCGATGAACTCGCTGAAGTTAGGAAGGAACACCCTACGTTGGTGTTAGAACATTATGATCCTGTCCTTATACATATTTTTTCATTATTAAGACGTTTGCAGAGCGACTCTATTTTTGTTGAACGCGCTTTGGATGAAAAGAAAAATAGATTGACAAAACATTATCAACTGGAAATAACTACTTTTTTACAAAAGAAAATAAAAAAACTAACTTCTCTTTGCAATGAACAGGCGAATTATTCAAAACCTTACGTGCCTATTGACGCAAAAGACTACGCGTTCGGATGCGATGTATCCCCCATTTTATCCAAGTTAAAAGGCAATTGCCCCTCTATAGTCTATTTCACGCTAGAAGCTTTATTAAAAGATTTAGTAGAAGGACAACGTTTGTTGTTTCAAAAATAAAAATAAATGCTGAAATTCTAGTTATGATTTGTTTTTATAGGTTGCTAGTTCCTCGTCACTTAGTTGCCTAGCTTCTTCGGCAATCATTACTGGAATACCATCTTGTATAGGGTAGGCAAGGTGGGCTTGACAACTAATGAGTTCGTTATGGTCTCTATCATAAATAAGAGGTCCTTTTGTCAAAGGACACACTAAAATGGATAATAAGCGTTGATCAAGAGGCGCTTGAGCGTTCATTATATAAACCTTTTATAAATGGTGACGATGAAATCCCATACTATTTAGGAAAAAAGCAGACTAGATAATTGTCTTCTGGCCTCTAAAGTATCTTTGTCGTTCATTCCCCATGATTCAAAAAATTTAAAGAGTTGATTTCGTGCAGCGTCATTATTCCAATGCCTTTCTTTACGAATAATTTCGAGCAATTGTTCAGCGGCTTCTTTCCTTTTATGGGAAGCATTTAACGCCGTTGCATACTCAAATCGTGCTTGAAAATTTTTAGGATCTTTTTTAATTAATTCAATAAGGGACTGACTTTCTTTTTGAGCTTTTTCCCCATCAATAGCCAGGTCAATTGCCGATTTTGCACCAATAACTTCTTTATTTTTTTTCATGTCTTCTGGAATTTGTTCGTAGAACTCCATGGCACCATCGGATCCAGAATGAATCAATAGACAACGAAGCATTCCTGCCCATGCTTCTCCTTTAGAGGGGTCAGCTTCTAGGGCTTGTGAAAAAGCACCCATAGCTTCTTCAATTTTATGTTGATCTAAGAGATCTTGACCCATTTGAATAGAGCCAGCGCCAGGCATTGAGCCACCAGAGGCCTTTAAAATCTGTTCAATAAAATTATGCACAGCGCTTTCAGGTTGTGCACCTTGAAGCAAATCAATAATTTCCCCTTTCCAAAAGGCAGCAACTAAGGGTATAGATTGAATAGGGAGCCCCACTTGGGCCAATTGTTGAACCAAGTGAGGACTTGAGTCTATGTTGAGTTTGACTAATTTAATTTGCCCTTTGGTTGCACGCACGGTTTTTTCGAGTATAGGGGTAAGCTGTTTACAGGGGCTGCACCATTCAGCCCAAAAATCAACCAAAACGGGTTGGCTGTTACTGCTTTCAATAACTTCTGGAATAAAATTGTTTTGGTCTCCCTCAATGATTGTACTTTGAGGAGTGGAAGAAGATACCGTGTGACCATCTTCATTGAGAATTTGGGGTTTGTTCGGTGTATGGGGGTCGGTTAAGCTCATTCGTTTCAAAGATCCTATAATCCGATTTTGGTATAGTGTTGCCGAAGATGTTGTATAATTTATTTTAGCTGAGATTTTGATTATACCAGATTTTAAAATTATACAGGGTATTTTTAAAATCTAAAAAAAAATAATTTTTTAATTTTTCCCCCTTGCATGAAAGTAGCAAATACCGTAAAAACAGTTTTACGTTTAGTCGAGCGGGCGTAGCTCAGGGGTAGAGCACAACCTTGCCAAGGTTGGGGTCGTGGGTTCGAATCCCATCGCCCGCTCCAATAGAATTCCTAGAATAAAATATACGTTCTAGCCAGTTTATTAAATTAATTCATTTTTGATTGTGACTATACTATTTCTTTCGATTTAAAAATAGTTTTACGATAATTTCCCACTATACCAATAAAGTATGTTTCACGCTTCAGTTTAAAAGTAAAGTGTAGGTTTGTTTTTAAAACATAATATTTATATTGGGTATGTCAAATAATGGTAAGAAAAAGCGAATTGTCTTTTACTGTCTTGGTAGGACTGTCGCTAGGGTTTGTTTGTATTGGTAGTACTGGTTTTGCTCAGTCGGATTGCCCGCAATTTTTTTATGAAAATCATCTTCCCCTCGTTCACACGGTCGATCATGTTTTGTGCCAAAAAAATTTTGCATTAGGATACTCTGATAAAACGCTAACGAATAGCTTTTCTGCTGAGCATTTAACGGATGAAATGATTGAGAAAAGTAAAAGGATGAGACGTTATGGCTCGTTCGATTATCGCAATCCCATTCTCCGCGATTATAAAAACTCTGGGTATGATCGTGGGCATATGACCCCTAGTGGGGATATGCCTGACTATTTTTCACAAATACAGACATTTCAATATCAAAATATCGTACCACAGACCCATGCGTTAAACAGCGGTAAATGGAATTGGATTGAGCATAAAACAAGACAAATGGCGTTGCACTATCATTCTTTGTTTGTGGTTACGGGTCCTTATTTTACTTCCATCAAAACCATAGGTACATTAGGAATTTGGGTGCCTTTTGCAACCTGGAAAGCTATTTATATACCCCAATTAAACAAAGCCGGTGTGTATACGTGCTTTAATCGAAAAAAACCTGTGTGTTATATACAGACGCTTGATGCATTTTACAAAAGAACAGCTATAGATCCTTTCCCCGCTTTGGAACCAGCGATAAAAAAGGCCCCTTTATTTCTTCCAAAACCCAAACCTAAACGGCCAAAACGGGTATTATTCCCCATCTATTAATCCTACATTAGCCTATTTTCTAATGCTTTCGTCCATTAGAACAACAGTAGCGTTTTAATATCGGCATTAAAACTTTACCCTCTATAGGGAATAGCGTAAGAACATAATTTCGGTTTTAAATGTTTCGTTGATAATTCGGATTATTTTTTATGCTCGTCCTTAGCCTTTGTCTTATTCATCTTTTTGCTGTAGCCGTCCCTGGGCCTGATTTTTTAGTAACGTCTCGGACGGGTCTTGTCGGGACAAAAAAAAATATTTTCCAGGTTGCTTTGGGTATTACGCTGGGTAGTACCATATGGTCATTGCTTTCGCTTTTTGGCTTGCAAATTCTTTTTGAATATTATCCGTTTTTGAACAAGATAATGCTTTTATGCGGTTCTGTTTATTTGATGTATTTGGCTTATACCATTTACAAGCAAGCAAATCATCCTTATAAAATTCAGTCAAACCCTTGCCAATCATTTTTTTTACTGGGTTTCATAACTAATTTATCGAATCCAAAAGCAATATTATATTTTGCAAGTATATTTACGGTTCTTCTTAGTCACACCAAGATTTGGTTTTCATTAATTTTGGTATTCATTTTAACGATTGAATCATTTGCTTGGTTTCTGCTCATAGGACTTGGGTTTTCGCATTCCACAATAAAACAGTTTTATCAAGGATATCAATCGCATATTGATAAAGTTTCAGCTAGTGTATTTGTACTATTTGCTTTTTTGCTTATAGGCGAAGCGTTGATAAAATGACTTAGCAGCGTTTTTTATTAGATGTAGATTTTATCTCTTTTCAACCGAATACATTTTAATGGTTAAGCCTTATCGTTTGAATACTTATCTGTCATTTTGTGAATATGAGTTTTAGTCGAAATAAAAGAAATAATGACCTATTTTAGTTTATGGCCGACATTCTTTGTTACATTGTTTTTATTGGTTCTGATTATGTATTTACCAGTACCAATAAAAAAAATAGAATCTGGAACACACATTCGATACAGATCCATAGATGGGATGAGAGGATATTTGGCCTTGGCTGTGGTTTTTACCCATAGCCAAGGACTCTATGCAATTATTCGGTTTAATCGATTAATAGAAAACCCAAGCTCAATGTATAGTCAATTGGGCACTATGGCTGTTCATTTGTTTTTCATGATCACAAGTTATCTTTTCTGGACGAAATTGCTTAACAATCAAGGTAAAAACGAATGGAAACAATTTTACCTTAGGCGATTGTTCCGTTTAGCCCCCTTATACTGGTTAGCGGTTTTTTGTGTCGTATTAATCGTTATGATAGAATCGGGGTGGCAATTAAAAGTTAGTGTGAATCGCTTTGTATTCCAAATTATGTCTTGGCTGGCGTTAGGGGTGCTTCCTTTACCCGATATCAATAATCGTTATGCCAGTTTTATGATACTTTTTGGAGTGACATGGACGCTTAAATACGAGTGGTTTTATTATTGTATGTTGTTTCCTTTATCCTTTATGGCTAGAAGTTTTTTACGTTCCCTAATTTTTTGTTTGTTCCTCCTTTTCATTCTCTATGGATTGGACCAGTATGTTTATGTATCACCCACTTATAAACAATTTATGCATGTTTTTTTTACCTTCACTGTTGGAATGCTTTGTGCAACCGTACACCATCGTTATGCTTGTAGAATAAAATTAAATCCTTTGATTTCATGCATAACAGCTCTATTGATCCTAGCAGTCTTGCTTGTAAAAGCTGAATCCTTAGATAGCTTGCGCAGTATATTGTATGGGCTGATTCTTTTTTGCGTTGCATCAGGAGATAATTTTTTTGGGGTCTTGACATTCCCCGGCTCATTGAAACTCGGTGCAGTAAGTTATGATATTTATTTATTGCAAGGCTTAGTGTTTCAAACCGTTCTAAATATAAAGCCGTTAGGTGGTTTCGCCGTTGCAAGCCCCTATAATTATTGGTTAATGGTCTGGCTTATCTGTTCTGTTTTAATGGTTTTTGCTGTGCTTGCACATCGGTTGATTGAAAAACCTGGAATAAACATAGGCAACAAAATTATAAAAGAGCTTTTTTAACTCTAAGATTCTGGTTGCACCTGAAGCGCTTGAGGGTTTTCAGCTTTTGTACAGTCTTCAATAAGATTTTGTACAATAGTCAGTATTTTTTCCCCTTTGATAGGATCAGTCCTAAATACGTGGGGCTTATTTTCTGTATCCTTAAGCACATAAGTGCTATACCCTGAATCATCCATATCACCTTGTTTAGGCCAATCTAAAAAAGAAAAGCGATACTTTTTGTGTGATTCCATCGTAATTGTTACAAAACAGACGTTATCGGATTCAACGCTGGCTATTCGTTTGCCGTCTACAGTGGCTTTAACAGGGGCTAATTGATTCAGATCATGAATGGCTTCAACATTTCCTTGATCCGGAAGGGGATCAGATGCACAGGTTATCGTGCTTACCAGCAGACTCAGTACAGATAATAAAGGTAGAATAAATTTTTGGTTCATTTGCTCCGAAACTTTAAGTAATACTTTTTAAATCGAAAAGATTTAATGGTTTAAATTAAACGTGATCCGCTTTAAATTGTTCATTTTTAAAAAATTACAAGTGCTAGAATGATAAGATTGACAATCGTTTGTTTCTTTATAGGGTATGAGCGATTGATTCTCTTGCTTAAATGTAAGGCTGCATTTGCCGGACGTTATGGAAAGAATGTTATTTTTTAATGCAAAAGGATCAATATATCCTTTAAGCTCAGCATTACAGGTAGATGATTTATAAGTTACCATGCCATAAGCAGGATAATAAGGAAGGTAGATTACCGATTGGTATTCGTCATTTGCCTTGTGCTCATACATGACAAGGTTGATGGGTAACTGAGCCAATTCATTTGCATAGGAAAGATTTTTACTCGTCGATGGCGTAATCGTAAAAGAAGCAATAAGGAAAAAAGCTAAAATGTTTTTCATTTGCAAAACTCACACTTTTAAGGAGGGTACAAACGAGAAAGAGGCGATAAACTCGAAAAGCTGCAAAAATCGCCGTGCCACGTGCTGCAAGACGGGGTTTCATTGGTGACAAATAGTTTGCTGTCCTTTAGTTTGAACGTTATTTTGCAATGGGTATCTTCTGCTGATGTAAATACAATTTCTAAGGGCTGGGTTTTTTCTATACGGGTTTCACCGTAGGAATTGGCTTGGCAAGTCGGAGAATCATAGGCAACCAATGCCGCTCCCGTTGCGTTTGTGTAAAGAGCGATAACGTAATTTTGTTTGTCTTTGTGGGCTTCGAAAATATTAATTTGGGGTACAGTTTTACTGACAGTTTTATTATGTTTTTTTTCTTTTTGTTTCAAATTATGGGCGAGGGCAGCGTGGCATGACAACGAAGCTATATACGCGCTGGTTATGAGCAAACTTAGAGTTTTCACGCGTTGTCTCCCATAATTTTTTAATACATACAAAGTAAAAAAAATTGATATATAAGCAAAAGTAAAGTTTAGATAATTAAAAAGCTTAGGGTATGAACCATATATTGCCCAAATGTGTAAATTAAGATTAGACAATATATTTTTAAGCTAAATTAAAATAAAAGAATTGATCCTTATCCTAAAATAAAAATTAGATTTAGTATAGTTTTGAAAACTGTTTTTGAATCTCTTGCGTGGTGTTAACTGCGTTGGCTAAAAGAATTTGTAGCAATATTCTTGATTTTTGTGGATTTAAATATTCTGAGACAACAAAATTATAAGTGTCATCGTTGACTTCGACATTCCTATTCACAAACCCATTGCCTACGCGTGTGGAACGTACGACAATTACCCCTTTTTTGGATGCTTTTTCCAATGCAGAAATTGCTTCAGCAGAGGTGTTTCCATTACCAACCCCGGCAAGGATGATGCCTCTAGCACCTCTTTTAACAGAATCTTCAATAAGTCCAGAATCCATTTGAATATGGGAGTAAATAATGTCGACTCTGGGGAAAGGAATTTTGGAAGGTATAGCAAAAGCTGCTTTGGTTTCCATTGGGGGAGGGCTAAAAAAATAAACGTGATTGTTACTGATCGTTCCTATAGGGCCGCTTAACGGAGCTTTAAACGTTTGGACACTCGTACTATTGGTTTTTTGAGCAAATTGAGCAGAAATAATATCGTTATTCATGACAATCATCACCGGCCTATTGCGGGCTTCGGGATTAGCAGCCACTCGGACAGCATCCAGTAAATTCCCCGCTCCATCAGCGCTTACGGCATCTGCAGGCCTCATGGAACCAACCAGAACAATCGGTTTACGATGTGGTAACACTTGGTTTAGAAAAAACGCGGTTTCTTCCATGGTATCGGTACCATGCGTGATAACAATACCGGACACTTTTGGATCCGATTCAGCTTTCTTAATTTCTTTTGCAAGATCAACAATAACTTTATCGTTCATATCCTGCGAACCAATTTGAGCCACAGCTTTGACGGTAAGGTTAGCCTCTTTTTTTAAGGCTGGAACAGAAGCGACCAAATCTTCACCGCTGGTTTGACCTGCTCGGTAATCTAAGCCTTGTTTATTTTCCTTGCCTGCAATGGTGCCCCCAGTTGTAAGAACCAAGACATTAACTTTATTGGGATGGGAATAGGTCATAGATTTTGAAGGAATTGATGAAGCAGGTTGTGCTTTTGCCAAGTGAAAAGCATACGTTACAAGGGTTATACTTGTAAAGCACGTTAAGAATATTTTTTTTGAATGATACATAATTTGATTGCTAAAGCTGAAACTATTTGGTGATGATAAGATAATTTTTTTATTTGTAAAGTAGTACAATTAATCGTTTGGATATCGACGTTGAAAAAGTAAACTGCATTGTTTCTCAACGATAGTGTTTAAAATACAAACCAATTTAAACCGTTTTATTGAATTTACAAGTCTTGTATCGGTTATTTCTAAGGCTGTAATAAAACGCTAATATGCCACGTTTGCTTTCTCAAAAAAATTAGTCGTTGTGGAGAAAGATCCTACTTTGGTTTCCTTAGATTCGTAAATGCGCTGGGTAGAAGAGAATAGGGTTATTACGCCTCACTTATGGCAGGTATGAAAATATTAACTTAAGAATTCGATAGGACATCAAATTTTTAGAGTGGCGAGGGTAAAAACCCTGTTATGAATATTTATGCACAATCTAAATATCTGGATACAAAATTAATCCTAGACAGATTTTCTCAGACAGAAGAAGAATTGTATTCTCTGGAAATAGAAGTTTAATAGCAGATAGTCCATTGAGCAGTAATTCTGTTTTAACTCAGTCCTTAGTTGTGGGGTATCCTTGGGGTAAGGGATTAATAAATGTAGCGATCTAAGGAATGATTGCTGTCCATAGTCCTTGAATGGGTTTTACAGCGATTAAACCTAAACATATTTTTATTAATGTGCCTGGCGTTTTTTTAACAAAATTGCTTTCGTTGATTCTTTGCAAATTGCAGTACTTTTGTGAAAGCGTTGCCAGTTAATGTAAAATTTGGCGCCATTGTAGGTTATTGTGACTTTAACAAAGAAAATGATATTACGCTTTTATGATTAAAAAAAGCCAACCTTGACATCCGTCAAGGGTTGAGTTGTTCTTAACCCGTCAAATTCTCCTAAAAGAGAAGGAAGAAAAGCACAAAACCTACTTTATATAGGGTTCGAAAGAATTCTGTTGAGAAAAAAGATAATAATAGCATTGTTGATAGCTTTAAATTGAGAAACGATAAATGGCCAGGACTAGGTTTTTTCAAAACAATTGTAGGGAAAAACGCGCTTCTCACAGTTTTTTATTTTAAATTGAAACCAATTCATGGTTCGTTCACCTAAAATAAACAATTTTGGGCTTGGGAAGATAGTTCAAATTGTAATAAGTGAATTTACCTAGAGTTTGCGGATAATTCTGTGAAACTGTTCGTTGAAAAAAATTGCTTGTCGTTTTGTGATGGTTTATTGCAAATTTAAGGTTAGTTTTATTTCAGCAGATTGAAATTAGGACATCGAAAATCTGCCCTATCAAGCGGGTGATGTTTTTTTATTAAAACTGTTCGGTATGAAAAATATCAAGAGGATATGTATTTCTGAGAGTAAAATTAATTTTACTC
>NZ_CAWUGZ010000050.1:0-2779 GCF_963921845.1 Commensalibacter sp. Nvir
AAAGAAAATAATTTAGACTGGTACTTGCATTTAATAAGTGATAGAATAAAAATCAATGCGGACGAAGAACATATAGATGTTTTGGTTAATGAAACATCTGGTCGAGAAGAAAAAGCAAATATAATCAAAGTAAAAAGGAGAAAAGATGATAAATGGAAGCAATCAATTTAATGGAGATTTATTGCTTCTCGCTCGTAATTTGCGCGGATTAACGCAAAAGCAACTCATTAAGTTAATGGATGATACTAATATTACGCAAGGAACACTATCTAAAATAGAACATGGTTTATTAGAACCAAATCAAAAACAGGTTGAGCTTATCGCTAATGCTTTAAGCTTCCGTAAGAACTTTTTTTTTCAGCATGTTCCCTTGTATGATTTTGCATATAGTTTTTTTAGATCGCGAAAATCTGTATCTATCAGCAATCATAAAGCTATTCAAGCAAAGGCAGATTTGTATCGTCTGCATATTCATAAATTTTTAGATGCCATAGAGTTTGAACCTGAGTTAGAAGAAATTAGTAAGATTAATTTTGTTAGTAAAGATCCGTCTGATATTGCTAACGTTATTAAACGTGTGTGGAACGTTCCTAGAGGTCCTGTATATAACATTACGTGTATGCTAGAGCGTGCAGGCATCATTATTATTCCAATGAATTTTGGCGGGGCAAATATGGATGGGTTTTGTCATTTGTCATGCGATGGTATACCCCCTATTATTTATATAAATAAAAACTTACCTTTGGATCGTTATCGTTTTTCATTGATACATGAATTGGGACATTTGTTAATGCATCGCATCCCAAGTGAAAATCAAGAAAACGAAGCAAACACTTTTGCCGCATCCTTTTTAATGCCAGATAAAGAACTGCAAAGTGATTTTTCTTATGGTTTATCGTTACAAAAATTTGCAGAGTTAAAAAAATGCTGGGGCGTTTCGATGCAGGCTTTAATTCATAAGGCTTGGAGTTTAGGAAAACTTACAGATAGGGGGTTAAAATACTATCAAATCGAATTATCTAAACGAGGATATAGAAAAAAAGAGCCTGTTGAATTAGACAACTTTAAAGAAACTCCTTCCACTCTGTCTGAGTTGTTAAAAGTTCATTTAGAAGAGTTACAGTATTCTGAAGAGGAGTTATGTCAACTGACAGGAATGTATAAAGATGAGTTACAGGAAATGTACGGTTTAAAAACAAAACAAAAAGTGAAATTAAGATTAGTAAGCTAGTTCGTAGTTGTAAATAATTAACGTTTGTTCAACCACTTATTGAGTGGTTTTTTATTAATTTTACTAAATGCTACACAATATAGTGTACCATACTTTTTCTCTTTTACACTTCACATTTGTGATAACAGAGGAAAGTTTATTTAACTTGGTTTCTGTAAGAATGCACCCTGTGGACAACAACGCCCCAAACACAGGTGTCATTCATATTTTTCTGAGCCCATTAATTATTTCTCTAGGAGAGAGCAACCCTTCAAATAACCTATCGCCCCAGATTTGATAGAGTTCTTTTTTTCGTTCTGCATGTTCAGCGCGATTATAAGCTGCTTCAACGGCATTGGTAGGAATATGAGCTAGCATAAGGTCAATAACCAGCCGATCTTTGGGATAATGTTCATTCATAATACTCGAAAAAGATGCTCTAAAACCATGAGGAACATGGATATCTTTAAATCCTGCTCGGTTCATGAGATAGCCCATTGCATTCTCACTCATAGGAAGTAAAGCGGAGCGTGAATTAGGAAAAACTAACGGACCTCTTCCTGTGAATTGTTGAGCCACTTTCAAAACCTCTATTGCTTGTGTTGATAAAAACACCTTGTGTGCTCGCTTCATTTTCATTCGACTAGCGGGGATCGTCCATGTTTTGGATTGCCAATCAAGCTCTGCCCAAGCCATGCCACGAACCTCACCCGGTCTGACAACCGTTAACGCTAAGAGTCGTAACGCAAGCTTAGTTATAGGATAAGCAGGCTCCAACTCAACCGTTCGTATAATTTGCCGAAGTTGATCTATATCCGTGACGGCTGGTTGATGGCGTCTACGAAGGATGGGTTTTAATGCACCTTTTAATACCGTTGCTGGATTATGATGAATAATACCCAGGGAAATCGCATAATTAAAGACGGCTTCAACTCGTTGTCTAATACGATGAGCAGTTTCAATGGCACCAGCAACTTCAATTTTCTGCAATACCCCCAATAAGGTTGGGGTATCAAGGGTTTTAATGGATTGTTGACCGAGAAAAGGGAAAATGCGTTTTTCGAGACTCTGGATTACATCTTTTGCATGATGTGCCGTCCAACGATCTTTATTTAAATCCCACCACTGACGTGCAACAATTTCTAAAGCATACCCTTGCTCGGATTGGTGTGATTTTTTTCTCTCTGCTTTAGTCAACGCTGGATCCTTACCTTTGGCCAATTCTTTTTTGGCCTCATCTCTTGCATTCCTAGCCTCGGCAAGGGATAATAAAGGATAGCTACCAAAGGAAAGCAGCTTCTCTTTGCCATTAAAACGGTATTTAAATCGCCAAAGTTTTGAGTTATTGGTTCGGATTAAAAGGTATAAGCCACCCGAATCAAAGAGCTTATAGTCTTTATCTTGAGGTTTTGCTCGTTTAATCGCTAGGTCACTAAGCATGATACCCCCATTTCACTATTGATACCCCCAAAAATACCCCTTAATTCACTTTATTAAAGTTTATCAAACTTTACAGAATGATAACACGAAATGGCAGAATATGAAGGGTTTTAGTAATTTTTTTAGGGA
>NZ_CAWUGZ010000051.1:0-4463 GCF_963921845.1 Commensalibacter sp. Nvir
CCTTATGCTTTTACTTAAGGATAAAGAAACGTTGGGGATCGGGCTAACGCACAAAGGACAAGGGTTAGAGGTGAGGCTTTTAACCCCCCAGCCTATCCGTAAAATTTGGAAATCCTCTCCGCTGCTGGCATTCTTGAAAAAACCCTTGTTTTCTCGGCATTAAAACAATATGGGCAATACCCACATTTGATGCTTGCTCTGCTGTAAGGTGTTGAGAGAATCTTGTTCCTGCGGCGGGGTTCCGACTTTTTGCTGGGGTGCATTAATACGATGAAAAGAATTACCCTAAGATTGCCAGGATTGACCCTAACACCATGGAGTTAAAGTGGCCACACCCTAGGAATAGGTGTTATTAATGGCGTTAATAAATTGCTGGTGCGGTTAACCAAAAAACTCTTAACCTCCCCTAAGGGTACTAATCGCGAGCCATCCCGCGTTTGGGTAACCTACGTTTTAGGATTGCACGGACTGATTCGTTCGTCTTGGCGTGATAGGCTTGTGTATACAAAGTAATGCAGCGTAAAGTCACATTTTACTTTTTACCTTAAGAACCCTGCGTTGCTGTGGAAAAGACCCCCCGATCCGTCGTTATTGCGCGATCATATCTTTGTTTTGATGGCACTGGCAAAATGGCAAAAACTAAGAATTTTGTGGGACTTAACGGAAAAACCTTCCTAAGACCAATGGGTAGGCTTGCGCTTTACTGTGTATACGAACGTTTTCTTGTTCACGTAGGCTATAGTTTTTAATTTTTTCCCTAAGTGTCTTATTCTTGCAATAGCAAAATTAAATATGCTTAAAACACCTCAAGAAAAATTGACTAAAAACTGCGCATTTTTTAAAGGGAATGCATTCGCGGGGCGTTGTTTCCTGTGAATTTTATAATTACCTATAAAATGTGAACGAAATTACTCGTTCGCTATGGGTGATCAGGGGTTTCCATTGTTAAATGGTAAATCGTAATTTTAATTTATAAATTTGAAAAAGGGCAGCTCTATGGGAGGTAAAATTCAGCAACGCGACGTCGTTAATTTGTTGCGTACTAAAGCGGATCAGCAAGCGTATTTAGACGCATGCATCGAAGAAGAACATGGGGACACCGTCCGTATTATTCAAGCCATTGGTCACATCGCCAGGGCACGGGGGATGACCCAATTAGCCAACGAAACGGGACTTGGGAGGGAAAGCCTATACAAAGCGTTGTCTGGTCGTACCAGTCCTCGGTTTGATACCCTTGTCAAAATATTACGAGCGCTTCAATTGAGGCTGTCTTTTTAATACAACCGTTTGCTCTCCACCTATAGCGTGTAAAATGTTTTACTTGTCAGCTTTAGTAAATAATGCTGAACTGGGTGGAGAACGGAGCCAACACTCCATTAAGGCCCTTGAATCAAAATCCATATCGTAAAAAACCCTAACAACGGTCCTATTCAATATTTCATCGACTTGCGTATGGGTTATACGTTATTATGGCAAAAGCATTGATAAGAGTATAAATTGATCTTACCTTGTCTTTCTTAGGCCGAGGATTAAACAAAACGCATGATCATCCCTTGCCACATTTCCAATACAGCGTGTTTGCTGATGTAAACTTACTCCACTTTCCTCCCCTCAAACAATGTATAGCATCATTTTCTTTGAGTTAGGTGTGATTTTTCCTCAACATAAGGGAAAGCATAACATCGTATCTCATTCCCCTTTCGAAATCCCCGTCTCTGGGTTCGGGTGCGCAGGGTGGGTTTATTACTTCACTTCACTTCACTTCCCTCCACTCAAACAATGTAAAGCACCATTTGCTTTGACTTAGGCGCGATTTTTCCTCAACATAAGGGAAAGCATACCATCGTATCTCATTCCCCTTTCGAAATCCCTGTCTCTGGGTTCGGGTGCGCAGGGTGGGTTTATTACTCCACTTTCCTCCACTCAAACAATGTAAAGCACCATTTGCTTTGCCATAGGCTCGATTTTTCCTCAACATGAGGGAAAGCATAACATCATATCTCATTCCTTTTTCGAAATCCCGTCTCTGGCCTCGGTTGCGCAGGATGGGTTTTTAACATCATTCCCCACGCTATGCTTTGCTGGATCGCAACGGCACTGAGGTGCAAACCAAAATTCTATCTTCGTCTTTGGTAAACTTGCTTGAGTTTGGAAGCTAGATGCTAGGTAGGACGATAAGCTCAGAGTCACTTAATCGTGCAAGGGTCAAGATATACTCGATTTTGGAGAGATTAGAGATTTTCTTACCCCCCCATTAATGTTAGAACGCTTAAGCTTACCTATTATTTTAGCCCATTGATAAAATAATAAAAAGTCAACCGCCTCGGTTATTTGGTTTTATCAAAACGTTGATACCTCGTTTGCATTTCACTACGTATCAACTGCCTAGAAAATAGGAATTGAATAGCGCATTCGTCAACTCCCATTGCATGGTCAATCCTTAGGCATCGAAGTTCGTTTGAAAAACTTAACTCTGCTGAATATAAATTATTCTTGATGCTAAGTTGTACGTCTGAACTACCCATAATGGTCTTTACGTTAACCATTATGGGTATTCTTTTATCAGGAATGATACCCCGCAAACTGCCACCATTGGTTATCGGTAGCCGAACTAGGGTAATAGCCATAATTGCCATCAGCCTTTAAAATGAAATACATTTTTAATCCATCAGCGTAATAGAGCCAGCCTTTTTTGGCTGTTGTATCTGAAGCTTTCCAACTATGCACCGTCATGGGTGGGGATAGGGTTTCATTTTGTTTAGGGTATCTTCCGACATAAGTCCAGTCGTCGTTATCCGATTTATCTTCTGGCAAGTAGCCAGCACCTGTTTTTTTCATTTTGAAAAATTCGGTATCGCCCGTAGCGGAATTATGTGACACAAAATAATCGCCAACCTTTACGCCTGTATTATTTCGTTCGCTCCATTCGTAAACCCGTTGGTTTCTAAAATAAAGGTCGTTAATAATGGGATACCCTATTCCGATGGATTTCCAATCGGTGTTGTCGCTCCCTTGTGCGGGAAAGGCTCCGTAAGTGCCATCATGAAGGGCTTCATACATATAAGGTTCGGCTTCATCGGGGTTGGTGGCAAACATCATGCCTTTGTTAGCGGTGTTGCTGTAAGCTCCCCATTTATGCAATCCTCTATAATGATTACCCAAAAGCGCTAGCGTGCCATTGGTATCCGTCGAGGAAGACCCATAATCCGCAGGCGCCATCCCTGGTAGAATGTATTGTTGTTCACAAAGATCCGGATCACCATAACTGTATCCACTTGATGATTTCAACGCAGAATCCTGTCCGTAATTGCCCTTGATTTGGCCTTCGGTGGCTTTGGCATGTCTTAAGGCATTGCAGCCATAAGGGCCCCAGAAATATTCAAGGAAAACACTATTGGTGGGACTGAGCCCGCCCCATTTGGGGGTTTTAATCTCCCCTAAAATATCTATTTTTCCCAAAGTAAGGTCGGCCAACGTGATCTGCCACCAATCCCCCGTATCGTCGGAGGCGGTACGAGGACTGGATTCAACCCGAAACCGATACTTGTGCCCAACTTTCCAATCGTAATTCCCTTTTACACTTTGACAAGGGCCAAATTCATTGCAGTACACGACGGGTAAAATCCCTGCTTTGGCATCACTAGCCCCCCAAATGGATACAAGAGCGAGTTTATTCCCCCCTGCACGTTGCAACCCCAGATACCCTCCACTGGCTTTATTAAAGGTAACGTACTGGGCCTAATAGACCGAGGACGGGGCATACCCTGAATCGGAATAGGTTTCCCCAGGATCCACATCAATGCGCATGGAATAATCTTTCGACGCTGTGGACGCATTTTTTAACGTCCACTGACCCGACGGGGTTAAGGCAGAGGCGTTCGCTGCCATTCCCATGGATAATAGCAGCGCAAACACGCTGGTCTTTAACATATAGAGCTCCAATTAAAATAAAATTATGCAGCCATTGTTTTTAAAAACACTGATCTACATACCAATAAAAAATGAGAAATGATTGAGCTGTGCTGAACCCTTGCCCAGGTAAAAAACGTTCATTTAAATAGATAAAGGCGACGGTAAGGGTTTCAGCAAATTAAGCACACGTGAACGCGATGGCTTATTGGATAAGCAATGGAATTTGAATATTTTGCGTTCACTACAATTAAATGAGTCGAAGCCCTTGCAACCCTTGATCACCGTATGGATAGAAAGAAATCGGCATCTGTTGTGCAACGTAAGGGAGAGAAAAAATAGAATTTCAAAGAATAAATTCACAAGTTTTTTACTTTTCAATGAAACCCCTTGATTTCTACCTTGGTTGTGCAGAGGGGATACTCCACATCGAGCGTGATGGATTTGGGAAAACCCCAATTCTTTTTTTTATAGAAATAAACACTTTAAAACGCACTTGCAGCCAATCCTACCATCAAATACAGGATATATAGCCTCTTTACAGTGTGTAGGCT
>NZ_CAWUGZ010000052.1:0-13058 GCF_963921845.1 Commensalibacter sp. Nvir
CTTTTTAATGGATTAAAAACCTGGAGATTGCTGAAAGCCAGAGAACAAGAAGTTCCCCCCTATATTATTTTTCATGACTCGGTAATAAAAGAGATTGCTTTATTAAGACCTTGTAATTTTGAACAGTTAAAAAAAATAAAAGGCATTGGAAACAATAAATTAGAACGTTATGGACAATCCTTATTAAACTGTATCAAAGATATAAAGTAGTTCAAATTGTTAAATGTTTTATTAATTAAATGTCCTTATTTTCCAAATATTGAAAAATTTTAATATAGATTGTTTACAACAAAAATTAAGTTTTTTTACTAAAATGCACCACCATTACAGCCAATATTTTTATAGGAATTAGCAAATAATCACTTGATTTTTAAACGAATTTCAATCATATAGACATGTATTAAGTTGATTTGATAAATTCACACGTAAAGCCAATGCCACTGGTGTTTGTCTATGATTGGCACTTTACGGAGGTATAACCAGAAAGAGAGGATGCACGCCATGGCGATGCCAAACTTTACTTTACGTCAGCTGCTCGAGGCTGGCATTCACTTTGGACACCACACACGTCGTTGGAATCCAAAAATGGCTCCATTTTTATTTGGAGTACGAAATCAAGTTCATATTATTGATTTACAGCAAACTGTTCCTATGTTGGATCGTGCGTTGCGCGCAATACGTGATACCGTAGCAAATGGCGGCCGAGTACTTTTTGTCGGTACAAAACGTACGGCTTCTGAACCTATTGCAGAAACGGCTAAACGTTGTGGTCAATACTATGTTAATCATCGTTGGCTTGGCGGAATGTTAACCAACTGGAAAACAATTACTAACTCAATTAAAAGACTACGTCACATTGAAGATACCTTAAATGGCGATACCCAAGGACTGACCAAAAAAGAGATTCTACAATTAACGCGTGAGCGTGAAAAACTTGAGCGTTCATTGGGTGGTATTAAGGAAATGGGCGGCTTGCCTGATATTCTTTTCATTATTGATACAAATAAAGAAAAACTGGCTGTTCAAGAAGCTAATAAACTTGGTATTCCTGTAGTAGCTGTTTTAGACAGTAATTCTGATCCTGCTGGTATTACGTATGCGATACCAGGAAATGATGATGCCTTACGTTCCATTAATTTATATTGTGAGCTTATAGCAAGTGCGGTACTTGATGGAATTTCTGCAGAACTTGGGGCTGCTGGAGAAGATCTTGGAGCATCAGAAGAGTTACCATCAGAAATTATGGTTGAATCTGTTGTTATCGAAGAGAGTCCAGATTTGCCTGTATAAAATTGCATTGGATAAATTAATCAGGCGGATTCATGTCGCCTGACCGTTGTTTCAATTTTAGGCAGATAACTGGTTTTACATTTTAAAGAAAAGAGGATCATCATGGCACAAATTACAGCTGCATTGGTCAAAGAATTGCGCGAAAAAACAGGCGCAGGGATGATGGATTGTAAGAAAGCTCTGAACGAAAATTCTGGTAATATAGAACAAGCTATTGATTGGTTAAGAACGAAAGGCCTTGCCACTGCTGCAAAAAAATCGGGTCGCGTCGCTGCTGAAGGTCTTATTGGTATTGCAACCTCTGATCGTAAAGCTGCTATGGTAGAGATTAACGCAGAGACAGATTTTGTTGCTAGAAATGAACAGTTTCAGCAATTTGTTGAAGATGTTGCTCAAGTTGCTTTGCAGACAGGTGCTGATTTAGAAGCGCTTAAAAATTCATTAATGAAGAATGGAAAATCGGTTGCAGAAAACCTTACTAATCTTGTGGCCACCATTGGTGAACATATGACGCTTCGTCGGGTGCAAGTGTTAGAAGTTCCATCAGGAGTAGTCTCAAGTTACATTCATTCTGCATTAAGACCAGGACTTGGTAAAATTGGGGTGTTGGTTGCACTTGAATCGGATTCTGAATCGGAAGATTTAAATGATCTTGGTCGCAAAATAGGAATGCAAGTCGCTGCTGTGCGTCCTATTTCACTCAATATTAATCAAGTTCCGGTAGAGGCATTAGATCGTGAGCGTTCTATTTTCTCTGAACAAGCCAGAGCTTCTGGTAAACCCGAACATATTATTGAAAAAATGATAGAGGGTAGAATTCGTAAATTTTACGAAGAAGTTGTTTTGCTTGAACAAGTATGGATCCATGACGGTGAAAGCAAAGTAAAAACAATTGTAGATAAAAGTGGCTCAAAATTGATTGCGTTTGAACGTTTTCATCTTGGTGAGGGAATTGAAAAGCAAGAAAATGATTTTGCTGCCGAAGTTGCTCAAGCAGTTAAAGGATAATTTTTTTTCTTTTTATCTATGGGGATATCATGCTTAATTGGTCATCCCCATGTATAATTTTAAACAGCCGTTTATATGGTGAAGTAGACGGTATCGTTAGTGTACTATCTCTTGAGTATGGTTTCTATAAGGGTATCGTTAAAGCGGTTGTATCGCGCAAACAATCTCCTATTTGGCAAGTAGGAAATTTTGTTGACGTTCAATGGAGTGCACGGACTCCTGAGCAATTGGGTTATTTCAAAGGCGAACTGGTCAGGCCTAATTTTGCCTTAATTTCTTCAAAACCATTTGAATTTATAGTTTTATCATCTGCATGTTCTATTATTTTTTATTGTTGTTTTGAACATCAACCGGTAATTAATATTACGAAACATCTCTTTAGACTGATCACCTTATTGAGTTTAAATGAATCGCTTCCAATAGCGAAGGTAATAACAGAGTATGTTCGTTGGGAAATGGTTTTGTTATCAGAGCTAGGGTATGGATTGGATTTATCTGCCTGTATGGCTTTTAAAGAAAAAAAGACGTATTGGGTTTCTCCTAAAACAGGAAAGGCAGTAACAGAGGAAACAGCAGGCATCTGGAAGCCACGTTTGTTTAAAATGCCTACTTTTTGCATTGACCCTGAAATTAACAGTGATGTTGACGATTGGACGGATGGATTAAATTTGACTGGGTACTTCCTTGAAAAACATGTATTCAACTCTGCCAATAAAACCTTACCTCAAGCTCGAACCTTATTGATAGAAAAATTAAAAAGAGAATAATTTTTAATTTAAGAAAAACAATTATGGATTCTTACTTCAAATTTTTTCATAAAACTATCAAATTTCTTGCCAGTTGCTTTTTTTTTAAACATTCTTAATAGTTACAGTTATTAAAAAAAAGAGTTGGAGGGCTATAATTTATGTTTAAACTTCTAAGCCATTCGTTTAAAGAAGGCGATGAAATGCCAAAGAAACATAGATTTAATGGCATGGGACATGATGGTAATAACATATCTCCATCGTTGTACTGGGAAGATGCACCTACAGAAACTAAGAGTTTTGTTCTTACGTTGTACGATCCCGATGCGCCAACAGGTTCGGGTTGGTGGCATTGGGTGGTTGTTAATATTCCAGCAACCGTTTCCTATCTGGAAGAAAATGCTTCAGTGAAATCAATGCCTGAAGGATGTATTCAAGTTAGAAATGATTTTAGTTTCTACAAATATGGTGGTGCTGCACCTCCTCCAGGGAAAAAACATCATTACATATTTACAGTCCACGCGTTAAACGTTGAAAAACTTGATGTAAATAAAGATGTATCCCCCGCATTTGTCGGTTTTAACGTCCATAACGATTGTTTGGGATCAGCTCAGTTAACGTGCGTATTTGAAAAAAAATAGTTTCAGTTTTTTTACGAGTAGATAACATTTATTTGCCTACTCGTAGATAAAGCAAAATCAAACATCGTCGCTATAGGATTTAAGAAGCATTAATAACTTCTGCTCCTCCGACGGCATGACATACATAAAAGCTTTCCTTCAATCCGGAGCGACTCTCATATTCTTTCTCCACTGCTTGTCGGATATTGTCGACTTGTTCGGTTGGCGCTAATGCAACAACACATCCCCCAAAGCCTCCTCCCGTCATGCGGACGCCCCCTTGCTCGTTAAGGACGTTTTCTATAATCTCTACCAAGGTATCGACAGCGGGTACCGTAATTTCAAAATCATTTTTCATTGAATGATGACTTTGTTTCATAAGCTTGGACATGGTGGCTAAATCATTTAATCTTAATGCATCTGCAGCTTTGAGAGTACGATCGTTTTCAGTAATGACATGACGTGCTCTTTTATAAACAACATCACTCATTTTTGATTTATTTTTTTCCAACAAATCCATAGTTGCATCTCTAAGCTTATTTACGTGTAGGATATGAGCAGCTTCTTCGCATTGTTCACGTCTCGCATTGTATTCGCTACTAACTAAACCGTGCTTGACATTACTGTTTACAATGACCACTGAGATTCCTTTGGGTAGAGGGACAGACTGGGTTTCAAGACTTCGACAATCAATAAGTAGGGCATGGTCTTTTTTTCCCAGCGTGGATATGAATTGATCCATAATACCGCAATTGCATCCAACAAATTTATTTTCAGCTTTTTGGCATTGTTTCGCTAATTGTTTCGGTTCAATGGTTAAATTAAATTGTTTTTTTAATGTTGTGGCAATAGAAACTTCTAAAGCAGCAGAACTGCTCAATCCAGCTCCTAACGGTACATTACTACAGATAACCAAATCAAGCCCAGCAATATGAGGGTAAAGTTCTTTTATGTGTATAAAAACACCCCGAACGTAATTGGACCACCCGTGTTCTTTAGAATGTTCTAAAGGTTTATCAAGAGAAAATTCATCATTCTCATTAAAATTAACCGTTAACACCCGAACTTGGTTGTCTTGTCTTTTACTGCTGGCGATTACAGTACAATAGTCAATAGCACAAGGAAAAACAAATCCATCATTATAATCGGTGTGCTCACCAATTAAATTTACTCGGCCAGGAGCCCTAACAAAACATTGAGGTTGATAATGAAAGAAATTTTCAAATTCAGTGCGTGCTTTCTGGAGTAAAGACTTCATGTTATGTTTTCCTTGTAATGAATTGTACTTAAAATTTTTAATTTATTTGCTGCTTGTTCAGGGGTGAGATCACGTTGGACTTGCGCCAACATTTCGTAGCCAACTAAGAATTTTTTAGTCGTAGCGGATCGCAACAGAGGGGGGTAAAAATGAGCATGCAGTTGCCAGTGGTCTTTTGTGTCAGACGTATAAGGGGCTCCATGCCATCCCATAGAATATGGAAAGGAAGTGTTGAATAAATTGTCGTATTTTGTAGTGAGTAATTTTAAAATTTTTGCAAGATCTTTTTTTTCTTCCTCAAACATGTCTTGAAATTGTTTAAGGTGTCTTTTGGGTAATAAAAGAAGTTCGAAAGGCCAAGTAGCCCAATAGGGTACAATAGCGACCCAAAACTCGGTCTCAACCACCACGCGCTCTTGATTGATTAATTCCTTTTTTACATAATCTAATAAAAGAGGTTGCTTGTAGTTTTTATAATATAATTTTTGGTTGTTATCCTCTATGTTTATTTCGTTGGGTATAAAATCACTACTCCATAGTTGCCCATGAGGATGAGGGTTTGAACACCCCATTGCAGCCCCTTTATTTTCAAATATTTGTACCCACTTATAGGTTTTTCCTAAATCTGTTGCTTGCTCGATCCAAGTGCTAACAATATGTTCAATTTCACAAATGTTCAATTCTGGAAGTGTTTTGCTATGATCGGGAGAAAAGCAAATTACACGACAGCGCCCCCGTACACTTTGAATTTTAAACAAAGGGTCATGGTCATTGTGATAAAAGGGAGTATCGGGTAGCATAGCTTGAAAATCGTTATCAAAAACATAGGTCGAGGTATAATGAGGGTTCGTCTCACCACTGATACGTTTGTTTCCTTGACAAAGAAAACAATTGGGATCGTAATCTAGACCTTTTGCCAAATTTGGAGGCTCTGTCTGTCCTTGCCAAGGCCTTTTAGCGCGATGGGGAGAAACAAGTACCCAATTCCCTGTCAATGGGTTATAGCGTTGATGAGGATGATCGTCAGCACAAAAATTAGTCATAATTTATTCGGTTACCTTATGATGTTAGACAAATCCTTGAGGATTATTACGTTGCCAATTCCAAGAATCTTTAACCATATCTTCTAATTGGAGTTTAGTTTGCCAACCCATTATTTGTTTAGCTTTATCAGCATTAGCCCAATACGCTGGTAAATCTCCTTCTCGACGGGGTGCAAAGTGCCACGGTAATTTTTTACCAAAAACGGTTTCAAAAGCAGAAATTACTTCAAGAACGCTTGTGCCTTTTCCTGAACCAAGATTGAAAATTTGTATATTGTTGGCATTATTGTTATTTAAGGCGGCGACATGACCCTTAGCTAAATCCATTACATGTATATAATCACGTACGCACGTGCCATCTGGTGTATTGTAATCGTTGCCAAATACAGCAAGCGAAGGACGTTTTCCAATAGCAACTTGAGTAATATAGGGCATTAAATTATTAGGTATACCTTGAGGATCTTCGCCAATTAATCCTGATGAATGTGCGCCGACTGGATTAAAGTATCTGAGTAAAGTAATGGACCAGTTTTTTTCGGCTTTAAATAAATCTTGCAATATTTTTTCGATGAACAGCTTACTTCTTCCGTAAGGCTGAGTGGGTTCACCTGTTTGCATTGTTTCGACATAAGGGATAATGGGTTGTGTACCATAAACTGTGGCAGAGGAGCTAAAAATGATTTTTTTAACATTTGCTTTTTTCATGGCTTTTAATAAGACAAGCGAGCCATAAATGTTATTATCATAATATTCTAAAGGTTTTGTTACGGATTCACCTACTGCTTTAAGTCCAGCAAAATGAATCACACTATCGATTTCATTTTCATTAAAAATTTTTTCTAAAATTGTTTGATTTCTTATATCGCCTAAGTAAAATTTCGGGCGTTTCCCTGAAATTTCTTTAATGCGATCCGTCACAACTTCTTTGCTGTTACAAAGATTATCAACAATAATAGGTTCGTATCCTTGATCTATTAACTCAACGCAGGTATGACTTCCAATATATCCAGAGCCGCCTGTAACTAGAATTTTCATCGTATAATGAACCTTGCTTATAAAGATTTATGATCTGAGATATTAAGGTTAAATGAATACTATACACAAGATTAAGTAGTTATTTTTCTTAAATATATAAGAGGAAGGTCAATAATAGAATAAAACTTATGTAAACAGTTAGCTTCAGGAAAACCAATGATGAAAACCTCACGAATTGTTTTGGTTTTGGTAGCAATAAATGGTTTTATTGTAGGATGTACGGATCAAGTCAAATCGGTTGGAACTCCCCTAGCTTGGAAACAGAAACAACAGATGATTATAGTGTTGACTCAAAACTGGGATTCAAACCAAGGTGTAATGTTTCTTAATGAAAATAAAAACGGGAAATGGGTTACTTTTCCAGAAACTTTTGTTGTTTCGTTAGGAAAGAAGGGGCTAGCTCGGGATCCTTATCTTTTGAATAAACCTATTCAAAAAGTAGCTATTAAAAGAGAAGGGGATTACCGCAGTCCTGCAGGCTTATTTTATTTAGGAGAAAGTTTTGGTTATGAAAATCGTCGTTTTTTCTCCTACCCTTATCGTATGGTAGGTAAAAACGATTACTGTATTGATGATCCTGGATCGGAATTTTATAATAAAATTATTGATATTACTTACGTTAAAAAAATAAGCTTCATTAAGTCAAAAGAGCCTATGAGACGGGATTTAATTGTCGAAGGAGACAAACAATATAAAATAGGAATATTTATTCAGTATAATCCCTATAATCTTCCTTATAAGGGGAGTTGCATTTTTATACATGTAAAGAAAAATAATATAACCTCTTCAACGGCTGGATGTACGGCTATGAATGAAAAAGATCTTAATTATTTATTGTATTGGTTAAGGGCATATTATCGTCCAATTTACGTTCTTTTACCGATTTCCGAATATAATTCAAGAAAGAAAAATTGGAATCTCCCTCAGCTAGATGATGTAACAATTAAAAAAAAATTTATTGAGAAATAAACTATGGTGCGCCCTGCTGGATTCGAACCAGCGACCCACAGCTTAGAAGGCTGTTGCTCTATCCTGCTGAGCTAAGGGCGCATAGATTATTAATGAGTCCAATTCATTTTTCTACGATTGTGAAAGTTTTCTTCATAATCCTTAACGACATAATGGACTTCTCCAGGGTCGTCAATTTCATAGAGAATAGAATGTCGTTTCGCATATAAGACAGCAAGTTCTTTGGTTGGAAAAGATAAGGTGATTTGACATCGAGTATCTTTACTTCCTATCCAACCCATTAACGGGTCATGGTGTCGAGGTGCTGTATGACCGTAATCGAATACCCAAAGATGACTTCCGTACGAACCAGACTGCGTAACTTTTTTTTCACGTTTGTAGATACGAGCCTTTATCATGTTATTCTCTTTATTTCCCAAAATATCTATTTACATAGATAGTAATCGGTGGTCGGGGAGCCCGGATTCGAACCGGGGGCCTCTTGTACCCAAAACAAGCGCGCTAGCCAGGCTGCGCCACACCCCGAATGAGTTTTTAATTAAAGGGTTACGATCGAGAAGGCAAGCGTTTTTTTAAAAAATTACCAAAAATTTATTTGTTAGACTAGGGTATATGGGGTTTTACGTCCCATGGAAATAAAACCCAAGTATTTTGTTCTACCTCCTTGATAAATTCATGTACGTAAGGTTTACCCTCTGGTTTAGCATAAAGGCAGGCAAAATAAGCTTCAGGCAATATTTTCTTGATAGTTATGGCTGTGTTACCCGAGTCAACTAAATCATCTATAACTAAATATCCGTTACCTTTATGATCAATATTGGGTTCTTTAAGAACTGAAAGCACCCCTTGCTTTTCATTGTCGTAACTTACAATAGAAAAAGTTTCAATAAATCGACATCCTAATTCGTAAGAGATAATTGCTGCTGGGGCAAGACCTCCACGTGTTACGGCAATGATGCCTTTGAAAGATTTGGCAGACAACGATCGAGCTAATAGATAAGAATCATAATGTAATTCTTTCCAGGATAAAATTTTATATTGTTTCATTAATAAAGCAAACCACCATTTGGAATGTTACTATCAGGTTGTATAAGCACGTATAAACCGCGGCTATTGGGCATAGAAAGTAAAAGAATATTGGAATTTTTTTTATTTGGCATTTCAGTATTAAAATTTATAATGGCGCACACATGTTTGCCAATTAATGAATGTGCAGGTATGTTCGGATAAAAACGGTAATAACAGTTTTTCAATCCTATAATGGATCCAAAATTAACTTTCAATACATAGTTTTTTTGCGAAAAAACTGTTTTTACATTAACAATAGTACCCACACGTATATCAAAAGAGTATTTATATTTCTTTAGCATGAGTTATATACATTGTTATTGCTAGACGGGAAAGATTAATCGTTTAAACATTTATAATGTTAATCTATATTATTCAACTAAAAACAAGCTTCAATATATTGAACTGAACGTAATGCGTTTGTGCTAAGTTTATTGTATTAAAAAGAATGTTGATTACGATTGAGTGAGCAGACTGTATGAAAAATGTATTTACTTTTAAAAGAATGCTAGTTAAAATTTTCGCTGCTTCGTGCTTTTTTTATTTAGTAAGCTGTAGCTCATCGTCTACCCTTATACAAAGGATGAGTATAACCCCTCAGCGTTTAGCTCAGCAAGCAATACAGTCTCGAACCTATGCAACTAATAATTTAACGGATATCTTACGTGCAGTTGCAATGGTTATGCAGGATCAGCATTATACAATACGGGAAGTTAATGTTCATTTGGGAACAATTATTGCCGATCAAACCAATGAGCTAGGAAGACCTTTAGAAATATTTGGAACCCCCCTGACGTATTTTGATTCCCCTAATTATCCGATTGTTGATTTTACGTTTGGCGCTCCTTTCTTTTCTTTTGGGCCGGACCCTGATTTACCTTATGTACAACGTCAGTTAAGTTCTGCGTTCGCTATCGTTTATCCTAATGAAGAAAAACAAGGTTCTACTTTACGATTAACATTCTCGGCACGAAGTTTTTTGAATAATGGTCAGTTGGCTAAAGTATGGACCATAGATAAACCATTAATGTATCAAAATTTCTTTAACGATGTTACAAAAGCTTTATACTTACAAGGTTCTAAAATTAAATGAAAAAAGGTTATGGCTTAGTAGTTTTTACGTTTTTGGTAGGTTGTGCAGCGCCCAAACCTGAATCGCTACAACTTGTGGATATGCCTGTACTTCAATTGCGTACAATTCAATCGCAACAATTTAAACAACAAAACAATTTTATAGCAATGCAAGCCGTTGTTAAAACCTTATCAATACTTAATTTTCAAATTACCCGTATTGATGAGAGTTTGGGACTTATCGAAGCGATTCAACTTGAAAAAAATCATATTACGCAAGTTGAGGTCCTCGTTCGAAAAGATAAAGGGAATGGAATAAAGGTACGGATCAATATTAGAGCGGATCAAAAAGTGGTAACGAATTCCCAAGTTTATCAAAGGTTTTTTGAATCGTTGTCAAAAACGTTAGAATAAATGTCATAGCTGGTAGATGTTAAATTACTGCTTAAAATTGGGTTTTAACCTATTGCACTAATTTACTTATGATAAATTTATAAAAAAAATCTTTTCTTACGAGCGTTAATTTTTCACTAAAACTTAGATATAATATTTCAAAACTTACTCAATACAGTTTATGTTCATTGAGAAACGTAGATTGAGAAAGTTTGCTAAAAAAATTTTGGTAAAACTTAGGATCGTCATCGAGTGGGTAATTATTTCTTCTTGCAGAAATTCTTACTGTAATTGCTCCCTCTATCGGTGCCATTGTTATGGTAATCTCAGTAAGTGAGTGAGCATATTGTGTTGCATTAACAAAACCAATAGTATTATTAATACGATCAATTCCATACCCCATATCTTGTAAAGTAGAAATGACAGCTTCTGTCAATTTCTCTTGAGAAGCTCTGTAAGTACGGGATTGCACTGCCCTTAACGCAAGTGTTTGTGTGTCTTGAGCTTGGCAAGTAGGTATAGACAAACTTGTTAGTAAAACTAAAGAGAAAATCTTTCCTATTATGAGAACAAGTTTAAATACTGGTGGATTCATTGCTAAAAATTGCTATAACGATATGAGTAATCTTTAACTTGTTTTTGACCATCAAATTTAACAATTAACGTGAGTGTACGTTGGGATGTGGTTGAGGTGTTCGCAGAATTATTCAATCCAAGAATTAATATTGTTGTCCAGCCCCCTGAGTTGCTATGGGCTCGCATAGTTGAGATACGGTCATAAATCCAAACTTCTTGATGATTATCGTCTGAAGTGACAATATTAGGTGGACCAAAAATTTCTACAACGGATGCACTACTCATTCCTTTATGCAATTGACTTTCTATCATACCAAGTGTCAACCGCGCATCAGCATTTTGTGCGTTTTGTATATTATTGATTTGCTGAGGCGCTGATTGACAAGCTGCTAATAAACCAACGATCGGCAGTAAAGCATATTTTAGATAACGCATGTGTTTCTCTAACAAATTAAATATAAACGGTTAATCTAAGTTTAAAAGTATTTTGTCTAGTTGAAAAGATTTTCTTTTTTCAAAAATAAAGATTTTGATAAAGGATTGAAAAATTCTTGCTGATAAAAAACAGGATCCGTAACCAGTTCATAGCCTGTGGAATTAAATGAAAAAACATGTTGGTTGGAATAATTTTGAGCGTTTGCTCGAACAGTGAAAAGATGGGGTCCTTTGTTGTAAATTATAATCGTTAATAAGATATTACCATCACGCTGAGCAGTGATTTCGTAATTACTGTTATTAACTTTTAGGATATTATATCCTTGATCTTGTAAAGTCGTGATCACTGTTTGCAAAAGATACGCTTGGTCAGGGGCTTCAAAATTTCTTGATTCGTTGACTCTTTTTTGCATCGTTGCCAACGATGTACGCGATGAATCCAAAGCGCAAGAACTTAGTATAAACACAGAACTTATCGCTATATATTTTATTATAAAAGAAAAGATCGCTTTCATCACGAATTTCTTTCTAAATGTAAAGCATAGGAAAATGCATTGAAAAATTGTTGATAAGTAATGGGAGTTTTTATGCTTTCAGAACTTCTCGGGAGTTGGCCAGCTAAGTTCGTACCTTCCTCCCCGGAAAAGAGGTCGGATTGAGATAATGAGAGTCTAGCGACAAGAGTTTCGTTATCTTTGGTGTCCGGGGTTAATGTGAAAGTAGCTTGAATAACACTATTTTCATTCGGGTGGATTTGATCAGCCTTTATTAAGCCGAGTTGTTTTGAACTTTCATTTGTGATGAAACCCAAATCTTGAAACGCGGCCAATGCAGCCATAAGTGCTTGCTCTTTATTGGTGTTTTTATAAATTCTTGTTTGTAAAGCGCGTATTTTTAAAGTCGATACAGCTTGCGGGTCATTTGCTTGAGCTGTTATCATATGGAGGGGAAAAATTAAGAAAAGGCTCACCGCTAACACATGCTTTTTTTTCATAAAAATATTCTCTGTGCTTAAACTAAAGGTTTTATATTACTACAAAATTAATGAATAAGTCACTTTTTGAAAAAAGGTCGACTTTATCGTTTACTCCCCTTGATTTATAGATAAATTTTTTTAATTATGCCGATAAACGTTATAGATTTTATTAATCGCATATAATGTGTAATGAGGTAAATATTGATATTTGTAAATTTTTTGCTCTGTTACTACAAATGAGACTAAAAATTGAACAGGATGGATTGTATTTTGCGCCTTAAATTTGTAGTTGGCCAATAAGGAGTATTGCTTAGTTTTAAAAAAATGAATGTAAAAAAATTAAAGGTTTAGCAAATACTCCGATTATCATAAAAAAGGAATTGTCAAAAACACATGGAATAGAATTGTTTGTTTCATTTGTAAGATAAGTATATGTTGTAAAAACAAATATTTAATTAATTAATTTATAGAATTGAAATAAAAATTAGTTTATTTTTTCATTTATGGCGAAAAAAAATAATATTTATACGTTGAAATAATTATTATTTTACTTCTTTAACCCAATTGTAT
>NZ_CAWUGZ010000053.1:0-1620 GCF_963921845.1 Commensalibacter sp. Nvir
CTATTGGTTAACCTACATATACATAATTAATGTTCTAAGAAATATTTGCTAGGATTTAGTTCATGAATAAAAAGGTGTTTGTAAACGCCGTCAAAGCAATTATGCCCATGTGTATTGGGGATTTTCCCTTTTCTTTTATCGTTGGGGCATTAAGTATCACTATGGGCATGAGTGTTTGGCAAAGCACAACATGGTCTTGCATTGTGCTTGCGGGATCTGCCCAAATGGTCGCATTGAATATGTTAAAAAACGGGGCTAATTTAGGTATTATTATTCTAACAACCTTTATTGTCAATTTAAGACACATTTTATATAGTGCTTCCGTCTCGAGTCATGTTAAAACTGCGCCATTGTGGAAAAAAATTTTTCTTTCCTATGCTTTGACGGATGAAGCGTTTGCTGTAACTATTAAAGAATTGGGTGAGAACAAAGCTAGTAAATATTTTTACTATTTTACCGTAATGCTAACATTTTGGTTCTTTTGGGTTTTAGCTAATTTTATGGGAGCTGTTGTTGGCGCTGCTGTTCCACATATTGAAAAATATGGCCTAGATTTTGCCATGATAGCAGCTTTCATCTCTATTGTTATTCCACAGATTAAAAGTCAGGCTTGCACTGTAGCTGCCGTAGTCGCCACCATGTCAGGGGTTTTATTGGTTGTATTGCCATACTCCTTAGGTATTCTTATTGCATCGTTGCTGGGCGTTATTGCAGGACTTTGTGTAGATCTGGCAGAAGAAAAGAAAAATTTAGCTTCATCTTTGGAGAAAGTTGCTTAAATGAACAGTATCTTTTTTTGGTCATTGACGCTTGGTATGGCTGCGGTTACGTTTTTAGTTCGCTTTTCTTTTATCGGAATTTCTGATAAAATCCAAATGAGCGAACGCGTAGTTAAAACATTGCGTTTTGTACCGGTAACGGTCTTTCCCGTTTTTATAGCTATTCAAGTATTAGATGTTCATTCCAATATGCAGTTTGATTTGCATAATCATAAAGTGATCGCTGCAATTATATGTATATTGTGTAGCTTTAGATTAGGGCTGCTGTGGGTGGTTATTATTGGTGTCAGCTCACTAATATTATTAAATCAATTTATGTAAGGATAAGTATATTTATGACTAAGGTTATTGATACAAAAAAAGCACCTGCTGCTATAGGACCTTATGTTCAGGCTGTTGATTTGGGAAGTCTCGTAATTACTTCAGGTCAATTACCGGTTGACCCAGTGTCAGGTGAATTTCCTCAGTCTATTGCTGATCAAACCAGGCGTTCATTGGATAATGTCAAAGCCATTATTGAAGAAGCTGGATTAAGCGTAAGTAATATCGTAAAAACAACGGTATTTATGAAAGATTTAAAAGAATTTGCAGAGATGAATTCTGTTTATCAAGATTTTTTTAACGAACACAAGGCCTCTTTTCCTGCGCGGTCATGTATTGAAGTTGCACGTATTCCTAAAGATGCAAAAATTGAAATCGAAGTAATTGCTGTAAGAAAATAAATTTCTTTTGCGGGGATCCATTAAATCTTGATGGATCCATTTTAGAGTTTAAATGCATTCAGTTCAATCAATATATAAATAAAGCACGGTTATATTTAGGGTATAACCGTGCTTTATTG
>NZ_CAWUGZ010000054.1:0-16995 GCF_963921845.1 Commensalibacter sp. Nvir
CATTATAACAATAAAATATTAATCCTGTAACTTCTTAGAAATGGGATAGTAGGCAGTAAATTGAAAACGATAGGTTGTATTAAAACCAACCCTCTTTTCTTTCGAAACTGTTATCGAATATGAAAATTAAATTGGTTTTAATCAACGAAGATACTTTAATAATACCGACTTATTTTTAAGCTCTGAACATTGAGCTAATAAAGCAGAAAACACCTTGGCAACCGCAACTGCCCCGGGGTCAATATTCCCCATCAAACTGTCGCCGCTTAAATACGAAGAACGACCTGCATTCGCCTTAGCCGATTTCGCAGTATTTTCAGCACCTATTTCAGCAGCTTTTGTGGCTTGAGCAAAATCACCAGAAATTTTTAAAGTTTCCAATGCAGGCTGCAATGAATCAATCAACGTGCGATCACCGACATCCGCCCCCCCATAATGCTTCATCTGTTTTAATCCATACAACAAACCATCAACTACCCCTTGTCCCTCAGCAATTTTCTGCCCCATAGACGTAAAGAAGATGGACATCAAAACACCGCTGGATCCACCCATGACAACAGCAAGACGTTCGCCAACGACCAAACATAATGTTGATATGTCTGCTAAGGGCAGTTGATTTTTATTTAAAAGCTCTGCTACTCCGCGTGCTCCAGCAGCAAACGTTGCCCCTGTATCTCCATCCCCTACCTTTGCATCCAAACGATTAAGCTCATCCTCTAGATCTGAGAGCGTTTGCGTGACAATGTTAACGACTTTAAAAACGCACGAATCTTGAGAAGGCGTATATTGAACCTTGGTTTCAACAGAATGAACAGGAAGTACAATCAATGGCGTTGGTTGTACGGGATGTACCCAACTTGAAGTTTCGGTAGGCGAAATTAATGCTTTTTCAATTTCATCATCAAGAACAAGCACGCTAAGCGAAAACCCCTTCATATCCAATGCCGTAACAATAGGAGCTGGACCTACAATCCAGGAAAGCTGATTACGTAATGAGCTGTGGTACACTTCTTTGGTCAAAATAGACATTTCGGTAGGAGAAACTCCTCCCAAATTATTAACCATTACGGCTAATGAAGCCCCTTGAGGAATGTGGGAAAGTAATTTTTCAACCATGATATTCACTATCTCACGACTATTTTGAGTGGATAGTGTTGATACCCCTGGCTCACCATGAATACCCAATCCTAATTCAATTGACCCCTCTGGTACGCGATCTTCACTTTTAGCCATTGGTAAATGGCAACCACTCATTGCAATGCCAATGCTATAAACTTGATGGTTAACTCTATCAACAAACTGTTTAACCTCTTGAAGCGTTTTACCCATTTCGGCTGCATATCCAGCCATTTTATGAATAAAGACAGTTCCGGCTATACCTCTAGGCTGTTTATTCTCTGGCAAAGAAATATCATCTTTAACAATAACAATTTCAACCTTATAGCCAAGCTGTTTCGCTTTTTCCGCAGCCAATCCAAAGTTTAAACGATCACCTGTATAATTTTTAATAATTAAAAGACAACCGGCTTCACCCGTTACGGCGGTAATAGCCGTTAATACAGCGTCTACACTGGGTGACGCAAAAATATCACCACAAATTGCAGCGGTTAGCATGTTTTTACCTACGAAACCAAGATGTGCAGGCTCATGTCCTGCACCCCCGCCCGATATAACAGCTACTTTTTTCTTATCCCAATCGTTTCTCACTACAATTCGTATGGATGGGTCTGTATCTAATTTAGTTAGATTTTTATAAGGCGAAGCAATAACTTCCCCTTCAATAGCATCATTAACTAAATTCGTACGATCATTAAAAAAGAAATTTGACATTAATTCACCTTTGAAAAACACATAAAATGACTGCAAAGCCGTTAGGATAATTTTATTATGAGGGAAACATTGACAAAACGAAATTGTTTATTGAATACCGTCAAACATGTTTATGTTGAAAGATTTATTAAAATATTACAACAATGCAAAGCACTTAACTACTTTCGATACCATGTATAGTAGCAATTTTTTCCATAGATCAGACAATCTAAAACTCATAAAATCTTATTAAGGTCCCTCTTCACAATAATCCTATTAATTTAAAACACAGTTTCCATCACAAATATAAGTATTTCTGATAAATAAGACTAGGGTAAGTTTGCATCCATTGAATATAAATCCAATTTATCTAAACGTTGTGGCATCCTCATTGGAGCGTTTATCCAAAACACTTTACAATGGATAGGTTAGAAGAACATTAAAAGAAAACCTGTGTATAATATTTTTATGGGGTCAAACCTACCCGCTGAACGGACGCTTTTGAAATTCCGTCAAATTAGTTTGGAAGGGTAAAAATCTCACATCCTTTATCGGTAACCCCAAGCATATGCTCAAACTGGGCACTTAAAGAGCGATCACGCGTAACAGCTGTCCAACCATCTTCCAAAATTTTTACCTCTGGTTTGCCTGCGTTGATCATGGGTTCAATAGTAAAGACCATTCCAGGTTCTATAACCAACCCCTCACCTTTTTTTCCATAATGAAGAATATTTGGTTCTTGGTGAAATACCCGCCCAATTCCATGGCCACAAAAATCTCTTACAACCGAAAACCGTTGCGATTCAGCGTAATCTTGAATGGCATACCCTATATCACCTAAAGTGTGGCCAGGTTTAACTTGTTGAATGCCTCGTAATAAACATTCGTAGGTTACATTAATAAGACGTTGCGCTAAACGAGAGATTTTTCCAACCGTATACATTCGACTGCTATCCCCATGCCATCCGTTCAACAATGGGGTTACATCAATATTTAATATATCACCATTCAGTAACTTTCGTTCACCGGGAATACCATGGCAAACCACATGATTAATAGAAATACAGCAAGATTTTGGAAACCCCCTATAGTTTAATGGCGCAGGTATTGCGCCGTTTTTAAGTATAAATTCATGTATAATACGATCGAGCTCACCCGTTGTTATCCCTTCTTGAACGTAGGGAGTAATCATTTCTAACGTATCAAAAGCCAAACGTCCAGCGGCTCTCAACCCATTGAAATCTTCTTGGGTATGAAATGTTAACCTTCTGTCCGGCATAGGATTCTCCAACTGATAAAATTTAAGGCAATTAAATTGTACATTAATAAAACAACAACCACTCTTTATATTATTTGTAAGTTTTTGCTAAAATCACACTTTTATTTTTAGGATCTGTGCCTCTTAGTAACGATCCTTTTTTTATATGATGTTGAGTGGTTTTGATAAGTGATTTGGAAGCGTATTTCCGTTTATGATGAAAAGGACTTTGCGCGACTTCTATAGATTTTGTTTTGGAATAACGCGTGGCTCTTGCCAAAATAACTTTTGATCTAGAATGATATCGCCTAAACGATCTTGCTAAAATAATAGGTCTGGGGGCTGGAGAAATACCAGTTTTTAAAAAACCATCATCCAAGGCGCTCATCATTATGTTTGTACGTTGACTGTTGCTAGAAGCGCCAAGAACGACACCCACCAACCTTACATTTCCTTGTACCGCAGACCCTACAAGATTATGGCCAGCGGCCAACGTATATCCTGTCTTTAAACCATCTGCGCCTACATAATTTTTTAATAACGGGTCATGATTTGGAATATAATGCCCGCGAAAATCAAACGCAGAAACTCTAAAAAAAGTATAATATTCTGGAAAATCAACAATAATATGCCTTGCCAAAGTCGCCATATCACGCGCCGTGGTCACTTGCTGAGGATCAGGTAAACCAGAAGCGTTTTGAAAATGCGTGTTGGTCATGCCTAAAGCTTTGGCTTGTTGCGTCATCATTTGGGCAAAACGTTCCTCGTCCCCTCCCCCAATAAACTCCCCAAGCGTACACGCCGCGTCATTTGCTGATTTGGTCACAAGCCCCAATATTGCTTCACGGATCATAAGCTGTGATCCCGCTCTAAGTCCTAATTTGGAAGGCTCCATTGATGAAGCATGTATAGATACCGGAACGTATTGATCAAGGGTTATAGCATGAGCACGCAAAGCTCTAAACGTCATATATAGAGTCATCATCTTAGTCAAACTTGCAGGATAACGTTTTAAATCGGGATCTTGAGCAGAGATAATTCTGCCGTTCATATCCGTGACAATTGAACTTACATGTCCAGCGTATTGTGCGTAAGCGTTAGTGTTTACCTGCATGACAATTAAATTTAAAAAAAGACACAGTATAAACCCGCAACAATTCAACTTTGTCCAGTTATACTGAAAAAAAAACGATCCTTTTGTCTGAGATTTAATATCTTCTATTTGGTTGTAACTATCCCTTGTTTGCATACGCATTCTCAATTTCCATCCCAAATGATACATTACAAGCTATACAACGAACATGTTTCGTAAGATATTTTCAGATATGTTAATTTAAATTTCAAAAATAATCTATGAAATTTAATACAAATCAACAATAACGTATCCATTCATTCTACTAAATTCAAACTGAAAATCAAAAATATATCAAAAATTAATTCCAAATTTAACCTACCCATTACGTTTAAAATTTTTAACAGCCAAATCTTTATAAAAAGATCAGACGCTTTATACATTTTGTACCCAATACCCAGTCAAAGTCACGTTAATGTTAGGCTTTCCCAATCAAAATCTGCTTTATAAATCACATAACGTTAAATACAGTATTAACTATTTAAGGTACGCAAAATGCGAAAGGGTTTATTGTGCTCTCAAACAATCTTGAACAATCTCTACACCGTGCTTTTGAATTAGCGAACAAGCATCGTCATGAATACACTACCCTTGAACACTTACTTTATAGTTTGACTTATGATCCTGACGCATCACGAATGTTTGAATTTTGTAAAATAAATGTAACCGGATTACAAAACGATCTAAAACACTACATCAAAAATGATTTATCTATTTTAACAACGTATAGTGATAATTTAAGTAAACCTAACTCAGCATTTCAACGCGTAATTAATAAAGCCAATGACCATGTAAAGCTATTGGGCAACGAAACAGTTAATGCAATGAATGTTCTCTCTTCATTGTTAGAAGAACATGAAAGCTATGCCTCTTTATTTTTAAAAACCCATCATTTTACAAAAACATCGGTAATCGAAATCGTTACGCAAATTTATAACAATTTTAATAGTTCTTCCGCAGGGTCAAATTTATTTGGTGATAACGAAATAGAGGAAATTTATTCCAATACTCCTCAACCGAAACTTGACGAAAATAAAGACCCATTACTTCAATTCTGTATAAATTTAAATGACAGAGCATTGCATGGATTGATTGACCCTCTTGTTGTCAGAAATTATGAAATTGAACGAACAATTCAAATATTATGTAGAAGAAACAAAAACAATCCTTTGCTGGTGGGGGATCCAGGGGTAGGAAAAACAGCTATTATCGAAGGATTAGCTCATAAAATCATTAATAAAAAAGTCCCCTCCGCTCTTTCATATCATACGGTTTATGCGTTAGATATGGGGGCCTTAATGGCTGGCACACGATACCGGGGGGATTTTGAAGAGCGTTTAAAATTGTTAATAAATGCACTTAAAAAACAAGAGAAAACACTTTTATTTATTGATGAAATACATACAATCGTTGGGGCAGGATCCACCTCAAACAATTCCCTTGATGCATCGAACTTATTAAAACCAACTTTGACCACTGGTGATATACGTTGTATTGGCGCGACAACGTATGAAGAATACAAACAATATATTAAAAAAGATTCTGCTTTATCACGACGATTTGAAAAAGTTGAAATTGAAGAACCTTCCGCCAAAGATACAATTACTATTTTAAATGGATTAAAAAATAATTTTGAAGCCTTCCATCATGTTATTTATTCCTCTGAAGCAATAAAATCAGCGGTTGAGCTTTCTATACGATACATACACGATAGAAAACTACCGGATAAAGCTATAGATATTATTGATGAAGTGGGGGCACAAAGAGCCCTTGACAGCTCTTCTAGAAAAAAAATTATTACTGTGACGGATATTGAAAAAGTTGTCGCTAAATTAACCAAAATTCCGACCAAGACCATTTCATATGATGATAAAAAAAATCTTAAAACCCTAGCTTCTGTTTTGAAAAAAACAATTTTTGGTCAAGATGAAGCCATTGATACATTGACCTCTGCTATCAACTTAGCCAGAGCAGGACTTCGCTCAGAAACCAAGCCCATTGGAAGTTATTTATTTTGTGGTTCAACAGGGGTAGGAAAAACTGAAGTTGCTCAACAACTAGCGTCTGCATTAACCATTAAACTTATTCGATTTGATATGTCGGAATATATGGAAAAATCATCCGTTTCAAAATTAATTGGTGCTTCACCGGGTTATATTGGATTTGATCAAGGTGGATTATTAACCGATGCGGTTGATCGTTATCCTTATTCTGCTCTCTTATTGGATGAAATTGAAAAAGCTCATCCAGATGTTTTTAACATTTTATTGCAAATTATGGATTATGGAACCCTTACCGACCATAATGGCCGATCAATTAATTTCAGAAACGTAATTCTTATCTTAACCACGAACCTCGGGGCCTTAGACGTCACCACCAATGCGATTGGCTTTAGCAAAAAAGAACAAAGTGGAGACGTTGAGAATGCCATAAATCGAACCTTTTCACCCGAATTTAGAAACAGAATTGACGCCATTATCTCTTTTAAAAATCTATCTTTAACTATTTTCAGCAAAATCATAGACAAATTTATTAATGAGCTCAGAAACAAACTTTATGAAAAAAATGTTCGTATAGAAATCTCATTGTCAGCGAAAAATTGGCTGTTGCACAAGGGCGCCTCCTTTAAACTGGGGGCAAGGCCATTCCAACGACTCATACAAGATCATATAGGAAAAATTTTAGCCGAAGAAATTTTATTTGGCCAATTGATGAATGGGGGCTCTGTGTTTATCGATATAAAAAATGATCGTTTCACCTTTCATTATATTAACCATCCCACTTCCAAAAAAAGAGCAAAAACCAATAAAGAAAAAACCCCTGTCTAATTTATTCCGACCATTCGTAAAATAATATATCTAGGCTTTTTTAAAAAAAATCCTTTAATTCAATGATTAAGAAACAAATCATCATAATTGACATGAACAAACTTAAAATTTTAACACTCTAAAAATATAATGTGTTAAAGCCTTAACCTTAGAAATCAAAATTAAGATTTTCCCTTTTTCCCTAATTCTCGTTTGAATAAAGACAACGACGAGACAATTTCTGGATTAGGTTGAGGAGCAGTCAAATTGAATTTTTCGAGCTCACCAATCATAATTTCAATCACTACTAATCGCGCAAACCATTTTTGGTTTGCTGGCACAATAAACCAAGGGGCATAGGGCGTTGCTGTGTGCGTGATTGCTTCTTGGTAAACGGTTTGATACTTATCCCAATATTGTCTTTCTTTTGGATCATTAGGAGAAAATTTCCATTGTTTCTCGACATTATTTAAACGACTCATAAGCCTTTCTCTCTGCTCTTCTTTAGAAATATTTAAGAAAATTTTTATAAATCCAATACTTTGCCGAGTAATATACAATTCAAAATTTCTTATATCTTCGTATCTATTTTTCCAAAAATTAGGGTCATTAAAATTTCGTTCTGGTAAATTTTGCGTATGAAGAATATTGGGATGAACTTTGGTAACTAAAACTTCCTCGTAATGACTACGATTAAAAATCGCTATTTTACCCTTGCGCGGTACGGCCGTATGAATTCGCCACAAATAATCATGCAAAAGTTCAACAGGACCCGGCTGTTTGAAAGAATGCACCATAACCCCCTGAGGGTTAATTCCTGACGTAACGTGCTTTATAGTCCCATCTTTGCCAGAAGTATCCATCCCTTGCAGTGCAATCACCAAAGAGTTTTTTGCATTTGCGTAAAGAAGTTCCTGCAACTGACTTAAACGTTTAACTCTTTTTTTAAGGATTTTTTTTGCTTCTTTCTTGGATAGATCAATATTATCTGTGTCGGAAGGGTTAAAGTTTACAAGAGAAAAATTTTTACCCTGCTCGACTCGGTACTTTGTTCTAAGAACATCTTGTATTGATTTTTCAAGCATCTAAACCTCGTTTAAAGTTTAATCTGTCGTTTTTGAAACGGTTAAACCACCGGGCGCCTGACACACAGGCATCATCTCAATCCTATTAATATTGACATGATCTGGCAATCCCAGGATCCAACTCACTGTTTTAGCAATATCTTCAGCCGTCAATGCATCCACATTTGCATACACTGCTTGGGCTTGTTCTTTGTCCTTTAATCGGACCTCGCTAAATTCTGTACCACTAGTCAACCCAGGTTCGATTGTTGTAAGTTTAATAGGTGTTTTCAATAAATCGACTTTAAGGTTCAACATAAATTGCGTAACAAAGGCTTTGGAGGCGCCATATACGTTGCCACCTAAATAAGGATACGTTCCCGCTATGCTGCTTAATGAAACGATATGGCCTTTTTTCCTTTCTATCATTCCTTTAACAATGAACTGCGTTAAATGAATTAGTCCACGAATATTTGTATCAATCATTTGGTCCCAATCGTTTAAATCGATATGAGGAACTGGTTTGATACCCAAAGCTAACCCTGCATTGTTAATCAACACATCAATCGTTTGGAAATTTTCGGGTAATGAATCCAACGTTTCTTGCAGTGTCAAAGGTTTTGAGACATCCAATTTTAGGGGGAAAATATCTTCAGGGTATAAACTGGCTAGGTTTTTTAATTTGTCTTCTCTTCTAGCACTGGCAATGACCTTATAGCCATCCTGCACCAGCTGCAAGGCTATTGCTTTACCAAATCCTGCCGAAGCACCCGTAACCAAGGCAATGTTTTTAGAAAGCATACGATCCAATCCTTATTCAACTTTAAAAGTTACATTAAAAATTAAAATTTTAGTATAAGAAATTTATGCTTATTCTAAAGTCAAATTTATGTGCTTTAAAATCCCATCCAATTCTTTTAATATAACGTTAAGAAATAAATTTTTTTAATTAAGCAATGGCAATGATTCATTATTCTGATCTCTCGAACGGATTTGCTGGTCAATTTTTAGTTGCCAGCCCCTATATTAGCACCCCTCCCTTTGCACAGTCTGTTATCTTTGTCTGTGCACATTCCTCCGATGACGGTGCTATGGGGATTATTGTCAATCGTCGACTAACCAATCCTACACCGGACGAATTGCTTAAGCAGCTGGGCATTACTACCATCCCACAATCTGAGCAATTTTCTATTAGTGCTGGGGGACCAGTTGAAAATGCACATGGCTTGGTATTGCATACACCAGATTGGGAAACAAATGGATGCATATCCGTAACAAATTCAATCAAATTAAATGCGAGCTTAGATGTTTTAAGAGATATCTCACAAGGTAAAGGACCCAAACATGCTTTGTTGGCTTTGGGACACGCGAATTGGAGCGCGGGTCAATTAGAGCAAGAAATTCTTGACAATATTTGGCAACTTGCCCCTTATCATGACGATATTTTATTTGGGTGTAATTACAATAAAAAGTGGCAAATTGCGCTTAATTCTATTTCGGTTACCCCTGAAAAACTTTCCAATCTTACTGGGCGATCTTGAGGTTATTTACTCAATTCACCTAAGACAAGGCTACGCCTTTTAATTCGGAAATTGTACGAACCTGATATTGTTTTAACAAAGTAACCAACTCTCTTTTAATTCGAGAAATCACAGGGGGGCCTTCGTAAGCAAAAACAGTATAAAGCTGGGTAAAATCAGCACCATGCATGATTTTTTCCAAAACATCTGCCCCATTTTCAATACCACCACTCCCGATTAACGTGAGTTTACCCTGTGAAAGTTTAGCTACTTTCGCAAGCATTTCAGTACTTTTCTGTCTCAGTGGTCTACCGGATAATCCACCAGGTTCATATCTAAAATCGCTTTGTAAATTGTCAGGACGAGAGACCGTTGTGTTGGTTAATATTAATCCAGTAACGTGATTATTCATTACTACCTCAACAATCGCTTCAAGCTCTGCATCCAGCAAATCTGGTGAAAGTTTAACTAAAAGGGGCGGATGATTCGGCTGCAATTGTTGGATGGATTGTAAGATAATTTCCATTCTTTGAGGCTGCTGTAAATCTCTTAACCCCGGGGTATTGGGAGAAGAAAAATTTAAAACAATATAATCTGCATACCGACTAACCAAACCAATTTGTAAAGGATAATCCCGTTCTGGACAGGCACCGATTTTATTAATGCCTATATTAACCCCAACAGGTACATTGGCTTGCGTTTTTACCCCATTGCCCACATTTGAAATTTTGGCCAGTTGAGCACATAAACGCTGAATACCATTATTATTAAATCCCATACGATTAATAACAGCACCATCTTTCATCAATCGAAACAAGCGGGGTTTAGGATTGCCGGGTTGCGGCTTTGGTGTAACCGTGCCCACTTCAATTGAACCAAAGCCCAATCTTGCCAAAGCGGTTACAGCCAAAGCATTTTTATCAAATCCCGCCGCAATGCCCACCGGGTTAGGAAATTTTAATCCCATTGCCTGTAAGGACAAAGAAGGATCATCTTGCCACGGGTTTTTGCCTCCACATAGTCCTAATCGTAAACTTACGAGGGCTAGATTATGACCGAATTCAGGATTGAAGAGTCTTACCCCCTTCATCAAATAAGGGTAAATTACGCTAAACACAGACTCTTCAAATTGAGATAGAGATATTTTTTTTTGCATGGTCTATTTCCAGTCGTAAGGTCGATTTTATAAAGATTTGTATAAAAACACTTTAATATTTTATACCATAAATTTCATTCATAATTAATTTTCGTACGTTAACGAAAAACGATTTATTTTAATCACATGGTTAAAAACAATGCAAAAATAGCCAAAAAAACGCACCAGATAATAAAATAGATACAGGCAATGTGAGCACCCAAGCGGTGGCCATATTACGAATTGTACGCCATTGTATGCCAAGCCCCCTTCCTAACGAAGTGCCAGCAATTGCCGAAGTAACGACATGAGTCGTACTGATCGGCATATGGAATTGATTTCCCATTTGTATCATTGTCATCGCCACGGTTTCGGCAACAGCACCTTGGCCATAACTCATTTCTTGTTTGCCAATTTTTTGCCCTACCGTGACCACAATACGTTTCCAACCTACCATCGTTCCCAATCCCAAAGCAATGGCAACAACAACCTTTACCCACGGCGGTATGAATTGAATAGCATTCACAATGTCTTTTTCAAAATCATTTAAGGTTTCACTTTCTTCTTTGGACAGCGTTTCTATACGAGCAAAATGGGCAAGATTTTGATTCAAAAGGTAAAGGTTGTTTCTAAGATTGGTTTGATTGGCTAAAGGTATTTCCTTAAAAGTGCTTTTATGTTCAAGATCTTTTTCAACGGCTTTTAATACGGTACGCATCGCAGGCACTGTATCTTTAAGCAAATGGTTTTTCTGAATGGTCTGGGTTAATATTATTCGACTTTGGTTTAGAGAGAGTGGGGCATGGTGATGATCGTATTTAATTAATAACTGATTAACCCACATCGCTTTATGACTAAAATTTTCAACTTGTTTCGCAGAGACAGCACCATTTAATGCATAGGCTGTGGGCACCGTTCCAATAAGAATTAACATGATAAGCCCCATACCTTTCTGCCCATCATTGGAACCGTGACTAAAACTAACCCCGGTACAGGTTAATATAAGCAATAGACGCATAGGCCACGGGGGAGGCTTGCCATTCGGTGCTTGATAAAGGGTGGAAGCAGGGATAAAAAATCTTAATAAGTACATACACACTAAAGCAATAAAAAAACCAGCAAGTGGACTGAATACTAAGGCTTTGAACACTTGCAAAGCTTGGTCCCAATCCACCCCACTGCTTCCCCCCGGCCCCATTAACACCTGATTCATCAACCCTACCCCTAAAATAGAGCCAATCAATGTATGGGAAGAAGAGTTCGGGATACCAAAAAACCAAGTGATTAAATTCCAAATTACCGCGGCAAGCAACAACGCAAATATCATGGAAAACCCAGCATCGGAACCAACTCTCAGCACCAACTCTATAGGTAACAAAGAAATAATGGTATAAGCCACTGCGCCACTTGAAACGAGAACCCCTATAAAATTCCATATTCCGGACCACACAACCGCTATGATAGGCGGAAGAGAGTTGCTATAAATTACTGTCGCCACTGCATTGGCAGTATCATGAAACCCATTAACAAATTCAAAGCCCAAAGCGATAATAAGTGCCAAACCTAGTAATACAAATGCCACCATTGAAGCATGGTATGAACCCAGAATATCTTCTCTTAAATGAACGATGGTGTATATAATGGCACTGAGCAAAACAATTACAAAAGCAATCGTATTAAAACGCGAGCTATTACGTTGGATCATCTTTTAAGCTTTTTTGAAAAAAGTAATACGTTTCTATCAAATTTCATAATAAAATGGCTTAAGAATTTATAGAAACAAAGAGAAAACAATGCCGGCACCAGTGACGAATACTTTCGTTCAAATGAACAAGTAATCTATCAAAATTCATATAAAAGATATCCATCCTTGTTTTCACGCTAAGTCATATAGACGATGACTTTTACCTGGCTTGACTTTACAAAAGAAAAAACATCATCACAAGGGTAAACATCCCACTTGATCTAATTTTTATGTAAAACATGTAAATTGTCATATATAGAATACACCTTGAAAAAACAACTTACAAAACGGAAAATAAAAATACTTGAAATAAAACTTTTTAACGCAAATTAAATTATTAATCGTAGGCACGATAAAATTGCTATGATTTTTTTTGCAAACTTTGACCACGAACAAACAAAAAATCTTTAAGTAATTTCAATTCATCTCTAAAATATTATGCGCTATATTTCTGATAAATAAAATGACTTCGAAGAATATAAAAGCCAACCCATGGACGCGAATGAAGCAATCAATTATTTCCCTATTACCCTTCGAATTGATGGATCGCGTATAGTTGTGGTCGGCGGCGGCAATATTGCCGCTCGTAAAATAAGGCTTTTAATTAATAAAAATGCCAAAATAGAAGTTTTCGCCAAAACCGTTTGTCCAGAACTCAAACAACTCCACCAAAACAATTGTGTTGAGCTTATGGGCGAAATGCCTTTGCAAGCAGAGTTTAAAAACCACATTAAAACATGCCGATTGGTTTTTATCGCAACCAACGATCATGTGTATAATAAAAAAATCTCTCAATGGGTTATGGAAACCAATATTCCTGTTTGTGTGGTCGATAACCCCAAACTATCCAGTTTTATTACCCCTGCTATTATTGATAGAGATCCTGTATTGATTGCTATCTCGACAGGTGGAGCAGCACCCGTTCTAAACCGAAAAATACGCCAAGTTATTGAGCCTTTATTAAACCAATCGGTGGGAAAAATTGCTCAATTTATGGGAAAATATAGAACGTGGGTGAAAAAACATCTTCCCAACACGTGTGAAAGGCGAAAACTTTGGGAGGCTTTTTTGGATGGGCAAGGATCCTCTCTTATAGAATCTAACAATGAAAAAAAATGCTTTGATTACCTTAAAGCACTGACAAAAAATTATAAAACCAGTTTTGGAGAAATAGCTTTAGTAGGTGCCGGTCCAGGCGATCCAGATCTGCTTACACTTAAAGCATTGCATTGTTTACAAAATGCAGATGTGGTTTTACACGATCATTTACTGTCTTCGGAAATCTTAAATCGGGTGCGAAGGGATGCGCACCTTATTTATGTGGGCAAACAGAAAAAAAAACATACGGTTTCCCAAAAAGAGATTAATGAACTGCTACAATTTTATGCCTATCAAGGTAAAAAAGTTGTCCGATTAAAAGGAGGGGACCCTTTTATTTTTGGACGTGGAGGAGAAGAAGCCGAATATTTAATGAATGCACATATTCCTTTTCGGCTTATCCCTGGAATTTCTGCCGCCAATGGCTGTGCGTCAGCCAGTGGCATCCCTTTAACGCATCGTGACTGCGCCCAAACATGCTTGATCCTAACTGGACATACTCAAGAAAAAAAACCTCTGGACGTACCGTGGGAAAGCATGATGAATCCGCACCAAACGTTAGTAATTTATATGGGGTTAGGCTCTCTTGATTTTTTATGTCAAGAATTAGTTAAAAAAGGCTTTCCTTCCTCGTGGCCGGCTGCAGCTATTGAAAAAGGAACCTTACCTGAGCAAAAGATTGTAACAGGTACTTTAGAAAATTTAGCAAAATTGGTTACACAACATCACTTTGAAAGCCCTGTTCTGATAATTATTGGACAAGTCGTTTCCCACAGGGTTATTTCTCCGTAATGTAATTTATTGTTGCTATAGCAAGAAGTGTTTGTAATTAGAACGGGGAAAAGGTGAAAAATTCTTTCCCCCTCTGAAATATAATTTTACCAATGGTAATCAATACGCCCAATAATCATCGTTCCCTCTCCCATGAAACAGCCATAACTCAAGCCGTTACAACTGGCTACGTAATGTTTGTTGAATAAATTATGCGCGGTGATTTGCGCATCCATTCCTTTAAGATTAGACGATAAATGTTCCAATTTATAATGCATTTGCGCATCAATTAACGTATAGGGTGCCGTTTTTAATGCCAAAGACGTATCGGCTAACGTATTGCCCATATATTGCAAACCAATCCCCCCGCCAAGATCAGCAAATCTACCCGATTGGATCGTATATTCAGAGTAAAGAGAGAAAAATTGATCAGGAATTTGCAGCACACGCTTTCCTACTTGCGCACTGTCGCCTTTTGAATAGGTTACGCGTTCTAACGTATACGACGCAATAAGATTCAAACCCGGTATAGGGGAGGTATGTGCTTCCAACTCAAGCCCTTTTGAATGTATCTGACCCGCCGCCACATACCAGGCTGGATTTTTCGAATCTTCAACTAATACGTTGTTTTCTCTTAAATTAAACAAGGCAGCAGTAAAAAAACCATCAAAAGAAGTAGGTTGGTATTTTATACCCGTCTCATATTGTTCACCCGTTGTCGGCTGAAAAGGATTGCCATTTTGATCCACTCGAGTAGCGGGTTGAAAGGATTGGGAATAATTCACATAAGGGACTATATTATAAGGCAAGCTATAGAAAATAGCCCCGCGAAACGTCAACGCTTGGTCATTCTGGGTGGCAGTACCCGTCCCTAAATGATTTCGTGTGCTAATACTTGACCAATCGTTACGGAAACCAAACTGCGCCCCCAATTTATGGTAAGCCATTTGATCTTGAAAAAATATACCTTCTTGATTGGTCGTAATCCCTTCATTACGAATAATTTTAGGAATAGGAATCCTCTGATTATTATTGGGATGATAAAGGTAAAAATTGGGGGCATCTCCCGCGCCATAGGTATACGAATTGCGTAGATTTTGCCAACTAAACCCAACCATAACGTTGTGTTCAATCGGGCCTAAATGAAACTTTCCTTCTACTCTTTCCTCTGCAGTTATTGAATCTAAATGCTCTTTTGAACCAATAGCGCGACGGGAAATATAATCCGTACCTGGAATCAATCCAGCACTGGCGTTCTTAACCGCTGTATTTTGACCATAAACTTCATCAAACGTTGTGCCAAGATTTAAATAACGTAAAAGGGAAACCACATGCCAATTGGAATTAAAATCGTGATTAAAACGATAACCAAAAGCGGTTTGGGTTCGTTCTAATTTTTGAAAATTACGATCGCCCATAAAAATATGACGGCTAAATTTATACGAGTTGGGTAAAACCGTTCCATAAACAGGAAAAAATTGAAGGGCATTGCTTTCAGGGTCGCTTTGATACGTACTATACAATGTTAACGCTGTATTATCATCAATTTGCCAATTCAGAGAGGGCTGGAAGGCATAACGAAGACTTTTTGTATAGCCATCGATACCGTCCTGTCTGAAACCTGTGCCAACAAAACGCCACGATAATGTTCCCGATTTGTTAAGCGTATCCCCTATGTCCACGGTTCCCCTTGCATAGTTCCAGTTTCCCCCTTCAAGGGAAATGTCTCGCTGTCTTGACCCATTGGCTAATTTTGTAGTTAAAAGAACAACACCCCCAGGACTGCTGTTACCGTACAAAACAGACGAAGGTCCTTTTAAAACATCAATCCTTTCAAGCAAATACGAATCCAGCTGTTGAATGGCATTATACTGGCCATTCATCATTTTTAGACCATCTACGTATTCATCAACACCCGAAACCGTACCGAACCCTCTGATAAACATAAGATCACCGCGCGTATTTTGCCCTCTTTGCAGACTGGCTATCCCTGCGCTGTAACGCACTGCTTGCGAAACATTTATGGAATTTTGCATATCCATCTGTCCCCGCGTTACAACGGCGACCGATTCAGGTGTTTTTAACAAAGGCGTCATGGATTTGGTGGCAGCAGAAGACTCTTTGCTGACAATTGACTTTTTTTTACCTTTTACAACAATATTTTCCGATTTAGATTGATTATTCTTAGCTTCTTTATCATTTGTTTGTGCGTAAGCACTTTTACACAACGTCAAGAGCAAGAAACTCCCAAAAACCAAATAAATATGAGAAGATTTTTGCATTTGGCGACCTTTTCAACCCTCTGAAATAAATTTTTAATAATTATAAGTAATTGTTAATGAAATTAATAATCATTATCGACTAATGTGTAAAGCAAAAATAAGCTAATTTTCTAAGCAAACAAAATACTTTTATAGATGTAGTAGTTACGTCACATATTTGTGAGTGATAAAGAGTATTTGCAATTCATTTAAATATTAATCCTAATGAAATGAATGCGTTGGTCAAAAATTCTTCAAAATATAAATGCTGTAAAAAAAATTACCTAGTTATCTTGCCTCTAAAAAATCAAATCATATACATGTCTACGACAGTTTCTTCAATAAAAAGAATTTTTTACTAATTTTTTGTTGTGCTTGACGTACACAGGATAAAAA
>NZ_CAWUGZ010000055.1:0-6766 GCF_963921845.1 Commensalibacter sp. Nvir
AACTTCGGCTTTTCCATGTTCGTTTATTTCAACAAAATTAGTTAAAACCTGATTTAAACTTAATTTTACATATTCTTTTAACAATTTTTAAAAAATCACGCCAATTATATTAAATGTGGTTTCTTTATTTAGGGGTTATAAAGTGCAACAAATGAAATAATATAAACCTTCAAAATTAAAAAAATTGTATTCAAATAAACCTACATTACTATGATTTAAACACATTATTTGTGTTTAAATCATAGAGTATAGATATCGTAGAATCAAACGATTAATCAAAAAACAATTAAAATAATGCTTAACTTTCCATTGTTTAATTTAAATTATAGAAACATATTGCAATTTTTTGGTCTTTATAACGTATGGTCCCATTTATTTGCTTGGCTCGTATTTCTATATAAAACTATATAAATAATAATATTTTAAGCACAAAATCACTCGATTCCCATAAGCTTGCGAACAGCTATACCAGCATTTTGCTGCCTTAACAAACTTTCACCAACTAAAACAGCACTCGCGCCTACTGAACGAACTCGATTAATATCTTCAAACGTTTTTAAACCACTTTCAGAAACAATTAATCGATCAGGTGGAACTAAAGGAGCCAGCTCTTCAGTAACTGCTATATCTGTTTTTAAAGTCTTTAAGTTTCGATTGTTAATCCCAATGAGCGATACATCCAATGCTAAAGCACGATTTAACTCTTGCTCATTATGAACTTCAACCAACACATCTAAATCTAAACAACTTGCTAACTCAGAAAGTTCAACAACATCTTGATCTTTTAAAGCAGCCATAATCAACAAAATACAATCCGCTTCGATCACGCGACTTTCATATACTTGCCAAGGATCTAGTATGAAATCTTTACGTAAAATAGGAAGAGCACATGCATCTCGTGCTAATTTTAAATCTGCATTGTTACCAAAGAAAAATTCGCTTTCTGTAAGAATAGATAAGCAACTGGCTCCAGCATTTTCATATTGTACGGCAATAATACTAGGATCATAATCCTGCCGAATAATACCCGCAGCGGGTGAGGCTTTTTTACATTCTGCAATAAGCCCCATTTGCCCCTTAGCCATTTTTTCTTTTAATACCCGTGCAAATCCACGAGTAGGCGTTCTTACGTTTCTCGCTTCTTCAGCAATTTCTTTAAGGGATTTTAATTTGATTTTTTTTTCAGTTTCTGTCCTTTTTCTGGCACATATTTTAGTTAAGACGTCTGAAACTTCACTTTCGGATAACTTAATTGCATTTAATACAGAATCAGGTGTAGTTGCTTCATTCATTTTGGGTTACTATTTTATTAATTAACTATAGAGTTTTTTACGTTGTTCAACACAGACAAAGCCGCACCGCTATCAATAGCATACGCAGCCTGAGAAATGAGCTTCTTTAATATATGAGAATCTATTTCGCCTTGTAGGTTAACGAGTGAATAATCTTTGACAATATGTAAGGCAATCGCTGCATTTATCAATACCGTATCGCGATAAACATTTTTTTTTCCACGTAACAAGGCTAAAATAGCCTCGGCATTTTCTTTGGGACTGCCTCCACGAATAGCTGAAAGTGGTGACAAATTAAGCCCTACTTTCTCGATAGTTTTTGAGGTTAACCTAATTGGAAAAATTTTATTTTTTTCCAAAACCATAATTTTGGAGGGTCCAGACAAAGTAATTTCATCTACGCCGCTTGAAGAACATAATTCATCAACAAATCCATGGACAACCCACGCTCTTTTTGAACCTAACTCTTTAAGCACGCGAACAAATGGAGTCAACCAAAACGGGTCGTAAACCCCAATTAAATGATATGCAACATTTGCTGGGTTACACAACGGACCCAATAAATTGAAAATTGTGCGTATTGCAAGATCTTTTCTAATTTTATTGATATGGTTAAGCGAAGGATGATGAACAAAAGCAGACAAAAAAGTAATTTTAAATTGATTAAGATTACTTTGTAAAATTTTTAGATCAGATTGTGGATCTATACCTAAAGCAGCAAGCACATCCGTTCCACCCGATTGGGAGGATTGAGCTCTATTTCCATGTTTTGCAACCGATACGCCCAAAGCAGCCAAAACAAAACTAACAGCCGTTGAAATGTTTAAGGTACTTTTTCCATCCCCACCCGTACCACACACATCAATTGTTGTAGGATCAAATTTATTAACAGGAATCATATAATGACGCATTGCTCGAACAGCACCTTCTAATTCCTCTACGGTTTCTGTACGCATGCGTAAAACGGTAAGAAAAGAAGCCAGTTGAATTGCTGATACTTCGCCAGCTAGTATAGCTTCAAATATTTCAGTGGTTTCTTCAATAGAAAATGTTTTCCCACTTAAAGCCTGTTCTAAAAAAGAAGTAAATACGAAAGACAACAGCAAACCTTTAATTCGTTTAATGTTTATTGAATCGATTTGCCAATTTCATAAAATTATTTAGCAACTCATGACCCTTTTCAGAGGCAATGCTTTCTGGATGAAATTGAACGCCATAAACTGGAAAAATTGTATGCTCAAGTGCCATTAAAACACCGTCGTCAGTATACGCAGTGGGAATTAATTCAATAGGTAAAGTATGCGCATCTACCGTCAACGAATGATAACGGGTTACGTTTAAAGGATTAGGTAATCCTTCAAAAATATTTTTTTCATTATGCTTAATAGAAGAAATTTTTCCATGTGCAGGATTTGTTTTTTTAACTTTAGCACCTAAGGCTTGGCCAATGGCTTGGTGACCCAAACATACACCCAAGATAGGTATTTTGTCACACGTTTCTTTAATTAAATCACAGCAAATACCTGCTTCCGAAGGGCTGCAAGGACCTGGTGAAATAACAATTGCTTCGGGTTTAAAATTACAAGCCTCTTGTACGGTAAGCGTATCATTACGATGAATATCGCACGTATATCCTAAATCACCAAAATACTGTACTAAATTGTACGTAAAACTGTCGTAATTATCGATAAGTAATATCATACGTACTTATGTAATCTCCATATACAAAGTGCTTATTAAAACAATTTTTAAGCAAATAATAAAAATCTATTTTATCATCATTAAAGTGTTTTTTGAACTTAAATAAATTTGTATGCCTCTTCAGCCGCTTTAAAAAGAGCTTTTGCTTTATGTATGGTCTCTTCATACTCTAACTCTGGATCACTTTCCGCAACAACACCGCATCCTGCCTGAACGTATAATTTTTGATCTTTTATAAGTCCTGTACGCAGTCCTATACAAGTATCCATACTACCATCTGCCCCAAAGTATCCTATGCAACCCGCATACGTTGCTCTTTGCGTCGGTTCAACTTCATCCAATATTTCCATAGCCCTAATTTTGGGGGCACCCGTTAAAGTACCTGCTGGAAAACCTGCTATAAGTGCATCCAGCGCATCAAGATTTTTTTTGATCGTTCCCTCTACGTTTGAAGAAATATGCATAACATGACTAAACCGTTCAATAACAAATTTTTCTGTGACTTTTACTGAGCCAATTTCACATACACGACCAACATCGTTACGACCTAAATCAATTAACATTAAATGCTCTGAAAGCTCTTTCTTATCCGCTAACAAACTGTTTTCAAGTTCCAAGTCTTCTTGACGAGTTTTTCCTCTTGGCCTTGTTCCTGCCAATGGTCGAACGGTAACTACTTTTTCCCTTAAGCGAACTAATATTTCTGGTGAGGAACCCACCAAAGAAAACCCATCCAACTGCAAGCAAAAAAGAAAGGGGGCCGGATTAATCCGTCTTAGAGCACGATAAAGCGCAATAGGTGACGCAGTAAAAGAACATGAAAAACGTTGGCTGGGTACGACCTGAAAAACATCCCCTGCATAAATATAATCTTTTATTTTTTGAATAACTTCAATAAATTTTGCCTTAGAAAAGGTTGAGTCGATATTAACTTTTTTGGAAGGCAAAAAACCACCATAATTAAGCGATGCTGTTGAAGTATTTAAAGCAAGCTGTGCTTTTTGTAATAATATTTTTGCTGATTTTACCTCGTCTTCCGTTCCCTTCCTTAAGGGAACCGCTAACGTAATTTCATCTTTAATGGTATCAAATACTGCAAAAAGAGAAGGTCTTAACATTAATCCCTCTGGCAAATCTAGATCATTAGGAGGAGGATAAGGCAAGTCTTCCATTTGCCTTACCAAGTCATACCCCAAATACCCATAAATACCACCCACCATGGGGGGCACCCCATCCGGTATTTCAAGTTGACTTTCTGCTATAAATTCTCTTAACGAATCCAAAGGAGCACGATCTTCTTCAAAAAAACATTCTGGATCTAACAAAGGGTTACAATTAATAGAAACAACACCGCTTTTGCATCGCCATATTTTATCGGGTAACAAACCAATAATAGAATATCGTGCTCTTGCGGCGTTACCTTGTACACTTTCTAATAAAAAAATATTTTTAGGATCATTACCTGCCAGCGTCGAAAGACGCAACAAAGCAGAAACTGGGGTAATTAAATCAGAAGACAATATTAAATATGAAAGGGTTTTTTGCCGATTCAATTCTATTTTGTTATCAACCACGCGGCGTCTTTCTTGATAGATTAATAGTTGACTTGCTTAATAAGTGCATCCAAAGCCTGTTGATTAACTTTAATGTCTATATTTTTTTGTATAAAATTCTTATAGTCATAAGCAATATCGTCACTTAATGATTGAGAAAGGGATTGTTTCACTGAATTATATGCGACTGGATTATCGTTTTTACTGGGTACTATGCATTTTGTTAAAGTCGCTACAACAAACCCATTTGGTGTTTCCATCATAGTACTCTGACCTGCTTTCATAATAAAACTTTGTTGTTGTAAAGCAGGTAAAATAATTTTTGCAGGTTCCTCTCTCGAAAATAAAGGACTTTGTTGAACGGATAAATTCGTTTTAAGATTTGATACTCCGTCTTTAGATTTTGATGCTGTTAAATAAAGATTAGTAGCCATTATATTGGCTTGTCTTTTAGCTTCTGCTTTTTGCCAGGCTTCAATAATTTTATCTTTTGCAGCCTGATACGTATCTTGATGCGCAGGCTCAATCGTTTCAATATTGAACGCATAATAAATATTTTCTGCTGCTTGTATTAGAGAAACTGGATTATGTTGAGCAGTGGAAAATATTTTGGTCAGAATTTCTTGTTGCACTTTTTCTGGCAGGCCTATAGGAGCAAGTTGACCTTCCGGAGTGTATCCTTGTTCATTCAAGGTTCCTTCAACAGCAACCAAGCCTAAACCACCCAATTTTGCGTCAAGTCCCTCTCCCCCTGCTAAAATATCTTGGATTTTTTTTATATTATCAACAAAAGCTTGCTTTGCCTTTGATTGCACCAATTCATTTTTAAGATTTTCTTTAACTTGCGACAAAGGAACCATTTGCTCAGGCGATGTTGATAATACTTTGAATATACTCCAACCCATAGAATTTTTTATAGGACCACTAATTTGATTAGGAGTTGCTTTAAAAACAGCCTGTGTTAATACGGACGAAGTCGAATTTTTTTGATTAAAATCTGGAATTAAAGAGGCAAAACCATGTTGTTCTTTAGTTTTCTTTTGTAACGATTGCCAATCCCCTCCTTTCCATTGTTCCAATAACGATTTAGCAACCTTTTCATCTTGTACAGTAACTATTTGTAGAGTTTTACTTTCCGGTTTTATAAAATAATTTTTTCTCGAATCATAAAATTTTTGAATTTCTTGATCGGTAACGTCTATATCTTTTGCCACTGTTTCAGGAGATATATAAACTAATTTTATCCTTCTAAATTCTGGGGTTGTAAATTGCCAACGATGGTTTTCGTAATATCGCTTCAAGACCGATTCAGTGGGTATGGTTTTTGAACGATATGAATCGTAAAATATATCTACATATGATACGCCACGTTTTTCATTTCTAAATTGATAAAAAAGTTCTGCTATAATATCAGAAGAAGCAACACCCATCATAAGCGGGTTAAGTAAACCATCTAGTTCAATTTGGTCTTTAATTAGATTTAAAAAATTTTCTTCCGTCATATTTCGTTGACTTAAAAAACTTTTGAGTAAATCACGATTGAATTGACCATTCTGTTGAAAGATTGCCATAGAAAATACAGCATCTCGGAGAACACTGTCGGGAACGCTTAAACCCAATTGATTGGCTTGATCAAGAAAAATATTTTGAATGATCAGTTGCTGTAACGTTTCATTTATAATAGCTTTTTTAGCATTATCAGAAAGTTGAGACGAGTCAGATAATCCTTTTTGCACTGAAATAGTCTGCATTTGGTTTCTTGCTGTATGATCCAACTCCGGTAATGTTATTTTTTCATGACCGACCCATGCTACCACATTGGCATCTTGATGGGTAAAATTGGTCCATACATCCATTCCTCCCCATCCCATGAAAGCTATAAAAATTAAACCGACTGCAATGCGTCCAACCCACGAGTCTATAAATAAATGTCTTAAACGAGACAGCATAGAACCTACCTGAAATCTAAATGAAAAATAACATTGCCTATGTAATCAATTCAATTCATTAAACCATAAATTATAAAATTACAAAAAATTATCTTTAGGAATATAAACATATTTCATATATTTATTTTATAATCAGTAAATTACTAGTATAAATTAAATGCCCTGACCTAACCATTATCGTACTGTATAAGGAGTGTACTGATGACTAAACCGATCATAATCGGAAATTGGAAAATGAATGGTGTAACTAAAGAAGCTGATCATATTGTTT
>NZ_CAWUGZ010000056.1:0-8161 GCF_963921845.1 Commensalibacter sp. Nvir
TAGAATTCAGCAATTTAATAAAAAGATGAATATGTGCGTGATGAACATTCTCGACGCGTTACCCCTTCAAAGATTTGAAACAATTGTGGACTTGCCTGCCAAACGCACGTCTAGTCGGGGGAATAGTTCGCGATTTATTGTCACATCAACCCGTAACCGATATTGACATGGCAACCCCTGATCCTCCTGAAAGAATTATGGAGCTGCTTAAAAAAAATCAAATCAAAACCATCCCTACGGGTCTCTCCCATGGTACATTAACTGCTCTGATTGGTCAAAATTCGTTTGAAATTACCACGTTAAGAAAGGATATATCTACCGATGGTCGTCACGCTGTGGTTCAATGGACCAGTGATTGGCAGGAAGATGCGGCTAGGCGCGATTTCACAATTAATGCTATGTTTTGTGATCGAAAAGGGAAAATTTGGGACTATTTTAATGGCCGGCAAGATTTAAAAGAGGGCTCCGTTAAATTTGTTGGAAATGCAGCGCAACGAATTAAAGAAGATGCATTGCGTATTCTGCGTTTTTTTCGATTTTATGCACGTTTTGGGCATGGCAAACCCAATGAAGAAGCAATAGAGGCTATATCGGCTCTAGCAGGTCTTTTAACGGGTTTGTCTGCGGAAAGAAGGTGGTCTGAATGGCAAAAAATTATAATAGGACCGCAAGCTAATAAGATTATCTCTCTTATGGATGAGACAGGCGTGCTACCTGTTTTGTTGCCTTTTCGCTATAATGTGGCTCGATTTGATAAGTTCGTTCGTTTAGGAGCACCACAAGATCCTATTCTTAGGTTGGCGGCTTTGCTTGAAGATAAAGATATAAAGGTAGCGAGTCATTTTAAATTTTCGACCAGACAGCGAAAACAGTTGAAGGGTTTGTTCAAGCCAATAATTTTACCTACGGACGCAGATGCGAACGATTTTGCTCGTTTAAAAGCTCAATATTCTTCAAAAGAATTGCTGGATCAAAGTTGGTTAAATCAGCTTGAAGATTTTGTATTGAATGGTGAGCGTTGGGATCACTGGAGAAGTACACTAAATAGCAGTGACAAATGCGTATTTCCTCTTAAAGGTAGAGATTTGGTTGAAAGAGGTATTGAACCTGGTCCACAAGTTGGAAAACTATTAAATTCAATCTATCAATGGTGGTTAAAAGGGGGATGTAAAGCCGATAAAGAACAATGTTTGTACTGGTTTAAAAAAAACTGGTTTGATAAAAATTTAAGAGGTAAGTGATTATACCATTCGAATAAAATTTTAATACTCAGTTAAGTGGCGATGGACTCATAGTTATAAAGACAACATATCCGTGACAATAAAAATCAAGAAACCTAGAAAAAGAATTTTTAAAGCGCTTGTGATTTTACTTTTAGGGGACAATCATAGTTGGCCTTTTATGAAGCGTTTGTGGAAAGAAGAAATACGGTTCTATCCACAACGAATAGGGCTTATCATTTTGCTTACGCTTTTAATGGCAGGGTTGACGGCTTTGTATCCTTTGGTGATCCGAAGAGCCTTGGATATGTTCCATGACAATGATTCGAGAATTTTATATCAAGTTCCTGCTTTAGTCGTTATGGTAACGGCAGCGAAAGCCGCATCTCAATACGGGCAAACGTTGTCTGTGCAGGGGTTGGTGTTACTGGTTATCCGTGGCTTACAAAAAAAAATGTTTTTGCATCTTGTGTATGCTGATATCGCCGAAGTAGAAAGAGAGGCCCCTGCGCAGTTGGCGTCTCGATTTACAACTGATGCTTTGTCTATTCGTGAAGCAATGATTCGAGTTGTTAATGCGTTTGGCGATAGCATTACGGTATTTGGGTTGATTGTATCGATGTTTTATATGGATTGGGAGCTTAGTTTAATTGCAGCTCTTTTATATCCTATAGCCGCTGTTCCTATACAACAATTGGGCAAAAAAGTCCGCCATGCTTCAGGCAATATGCAAGAGCAAATAGGCAAAACAGCAGCTCTATTAAACGAAACGTTCGCACAGGCAAGGACCGTACGAGTGTATGGCATGGAAAAAAGGGAAATCGAGCGTACAAATATTTCGTTTGATAAACTTTACGATGCGACTTTAAAAATCATAAGAGGTCGTGCTACGGTTGATCCTATAATGGAAGTACTGGGTGGTTCTGCGGTTGCTGCGGTTTTGGGGTTTGCAGGGTGGCGTGCAGCCATGGGAGGCGCTACTCTAGGTGATTTTTCAGGGTTCGTAGCTGCATTATTATTGGCAGCACGGCCCTTAAGAGCTTTGGGATCTATGAATGCCGCGATGCAAGAAGGCATTTCGGGCTTGAATAGAATTTTTGACGTTATTGATAGACCTATTTCAATTGTTAGTAAGCCAAAACGAACCTGCCTTCCCGAAGGTTATGGTCAATTAACCTTTGAAAATGTACATTTTATCTACCCGGGTAGACAGCTGGGTTTGCAAGGACTTAATTTCGATATAGACCCAGGACTAACGGTCGCGTTGGTGGGTCAATCGGGTGCAGGAAAGTCAACCGCTTTAACCTTAATACCTCGGCTTCACGACGTTCAAAAAGGTCGAATATTATTTGACAACGTTGATCTTCGTGATTTACCTATTGAAATGTTACGTTCAGAAATTGCTTATGTACCTCAAGATCCTTTATTGTTTGATATCTCTATCCAAGAAAACATAATCATCGGCAAACCTAATGCGAGTGCTGAAGAGGTGGAAAATGTATTGGAAGGAGCTGCGATCAATCAATTTGTCAATGATTTGCCTCAAAAATTAAACACTAGGGTCGGTCACGGTGGAAATCGATTGTCGGGTGGACAACGTCAACGGGTAGCCCTAGCAAGAGCGTTGCTGCGTAATCCAAGATTGCTTCTTTTAGATGAAGCAACAAGCGCTTTGGATACGGAAAGTGAGTATATTGTTCAAAATGCTTTGACAAAGTTGCGTAAAGGTAGAACAACACTGATTGTCGCGCATCGTTTGTCTACTGTACGTTCTGCTGACATTATTATTGTAATGCATGATGGTAAAATTGTTGAGCAAGGCAGTCATGAAGCTCTAATGCATCATAATGGGTTTTATGCTAGATTAGTGCAGACTCAAGATTTAAATCGCTAAGCGTTTTACAATTTAATACAACATCTCAAAAGGTCTAAAAGGGTACGGAATGCCAGAGATAATGCAAAAAGAGAGTCAAAATTTGGAAAACCAACAGAAACCAAATGAAGACAAAAAAAAATTAACCCCCAAAATAATATTTATTGCTCTATTTTGCGCTGTTCTTGTTGTTTTGGCAGGCCTCTATTGGTGGTTAACTCGAAATGACATTAGTACCGATGATGCGTTTACGGCTGGACGAGCGATCAATATCGCCCCCCATGTAAGCGGATATGTGACTGATTTATGTGTCAACGATAACCAATTTGTACATAAAGGCGATGTGCTTTTGCGTATTGATTCCAGGGATTACGACGCGGCGTATTTGCAAGCCGTAGGTGATCTAGAAAAAGCAAGAGGACAATATGCGTCAGCTCAATATTTATTTGAAGTTGCCAAAAAAAATTATCCTGGAAATTTAAAGGTTGCTCAGGGAGAGCTTGAAATTGCAAAGGCAAACGCCTTTAAGGCTAAAACGGAATTCGATCGTCAGCACCGTATTTCCCGTCCTGCAACGACCCAACAAGCAATTGATTATGCAACGGCAGCTTATAATCAAGCCAAAGCTGAAATTGCTAAAGCGGAGGGTAACTTAATGATTGCGCAACCTGTGCAGGCAAATATAGGAAATTCAGGAAGTCAAATCCGCCAACAAGAAGGAATTATGAACGCAGCCTTGGCCAAAGTTAAGCAAGCACAATTAAACGTAGAATGGACGACATTAACTGCACCTCATGATGGCTGGATAGCTAAAAGGAACGTAGAACAAGGTAATTTTGTTACCACCGGTCAATCGTTAATTGCTATTGTTGAACCAGAAACGTGGGTTATAGCGAATTATAAAGAAACTCAAATTACGCATATGCGGCCAGGACAAAAAGTTAAAATCAGTGTTGATGCGTATCCTTTTTTAAATCTTGAAGGGCATGTTGATTCATTACAAGCCGCTACAGGCGCAGTATTTAGTGCATTTCCGCCAGAAAATGCTACTGGAAATTACGTTAAAATCGTACAGCGTGTGCCCGTTAAAATAGTGATTGATAAGGGATTAGATCCTAATCTTCCTTTGGCTCTAGGTTTGTCCGTTGTTCCAACTGTATATACAAAATGAAACAAGCTTCTTCAGATCGTCAAGAACGTAATCAATGGAAACCAAGCTATAATCCTTGGTTAATTGCAGTTGTCGTTACCTTAGCGGCGTTTATGGAAGTTTTGGATACAACCATTGTTAACGTGTCGCTTCCCCACATAGCGGGTAGCTTGTCAACGACGTTTGACAATGCAACATGGTCTTTGACTTCTTATCTGGCTGCTAATGGGGTTGTCTTAACGATTTCTGGTTGGCTTGGTCGTGTATTAGGCCGCAAACGTTATTTTATTATTTGTATAGCGATGTTCACGGTTGCTTCTTTCCTTTGTGGTATTGCAGATAGCCTCAGTCAATTGGTTATATTTAGGTTGTTACAAGGGTTTTTTGGTGGTGGATTGCAACCCAATCAACAATCTATCATTTTGGACACGTTTCCCCCTGAAAAACGCGGTGCTGCTTTTGCGTTGACCGCTATGGCTACTGTGGTTGCTCCAATTATGGGACCTTCCTTAGGGGGGTGGGTGACGGATAATTATTCTTGGAGATGGGTCTTTTTTTTAAACGTACCTGTAGGTATAATAACCGTTGTTTTAGTATGGATTTTGGTTGAAGATCCCCCTTGGGCAAAAAAAACTAAGGAAAAAGTAGATTACATCGGTTTAAGTTTAATTACCTTAGGCCTTGCCTGCTTGGAAGTTATGGTCGATCGTGGGGAAGACGCGGACTGGTTTGGCTCAACCTTTATTTGCTGGCTCGCCTTTTTAGCAGCTGTCGGTATTATTGGTGCGATTTTTTGGCTGCTTAAAACAGATAATCCAGTTGTTGAATTGCGCGTGTTTAAAGACCGCAATTTTGCTGTTAGTTCTATATTAATGGCTGGGCTAGGGGCCTGTTTGTACGCGTCTGCTGTTATTGTTCCACAATTTTCGCAAGAAGTGATTGGATATACGGCTTTTCTTTCTGGATTAGTACTTACCCCTGGTGGAATAGTTATTGTTATTCTTATTCCTATTGTGGGTAGAGTAATTAACAAGGTACAGATACGTTATATTATTGCATTAGGTTTTTTTATAATGGGTTGTGCGATGTTTTATTCCGCGCACCTCACGCCAACTACAGACTTTAAACATCTTGTTTTTTATCGAGTTTCTCAAACCTGCTCACTCGCCTTTTTATTCGTGCCTTTGTCGACCATAGCGTTTATGACAATACCTAATAAATATAATAGCGACGCGTCAGCGTTATACAGCATGATTAGGAATGTTTTGGGTGCGTTAAGTATTTCTGGAGCGACCGCCCTGGTAACGGAGCGTAGACAAGTTAATCAAGCCTACACGGCTCATTGGATGAGTCCTTACCATGCCCCATTTAATGAGTATTTAGCGCATATGAAGTCGGTGGCTCAGCAAGTAGGTATTGCGTCTCAGGCTCAATCAAGGGCGGCTTTAAATTTTCTTTATGCAGATTTTAACAAGCAAGTTTCAATTTTAGCCTATAACGATGTGTTTATGATTATTGGTATTTGTGCTTTCGCTATAGTGCCTATCTGTTTTTTACTGGATGGCTATACTGCGAAAAAAGAAAAATAAGGTGTATGGCCGGCTTCATCATTTAAAAATGATAGGATATCTTGTGATATAGATTTTTTTAAATCTTATATTTATCGGTGTAAGTCCGTTCATATCTATTTCCAGTGGTCAACTTCATTGTCTTTAGAGCTATACAATTGAATATTTTGCAAAGTGTTTGGATATTTTGCGATAAAGATCTTTTTTGTAGCCTACGTTTATCGTTGTAAGCTCGTTAAGATCGATCCAATTCCAGCGAGCAAACTCAATGTTTTTATGGGTATCCAATCGAATATCGATGTCTTTCCCTATAAAACGAACGGCAAACCATTTTTGTATTTGCCCACGATATTTATGTTTAAGTGAATTATTTAAAATATTTTTAGGAAAATCGTAAGAAATCCATTCTTGATATTCTTCTAATATTTCAAATTGATCGGTACCAAGTTCTTCATGTAATTCTCTTTTAATCGCTTGAACCGGTGTTTCATCTTTATCTATACCCCCTTGAGGGAAAGCCCAAATGCCTTCCTTGACCAAATCGTGACGCAAAGCAATAAAAATTTTACCCTCTTGATTGAAAATGATTGCGGCAACATTTCGTCGGTAAGGAAGGTTTGTCATCATTTTGTATTTCTATCTTAATGGGTTTGTGGTTTTTTATCCTGAGTTTTTAAAGGTGCAGTAAGGGCTTTATTTTCATTAGCAGCGTTAGGTAGGCTTTTATGTGTTTCGTTTTGTGCTGATGGACGTTGTGGGTTAGTAGAAGGTGACAAGTCTTTTTGTACGGGCAAACCTGCCATCGAACGAACCACTTTTATCCCTTGTTGCAGTTGAAAATCCGTGGAGGGGTTTTTGTAGTCAAATTTTGGCCAGTTTTTGGGAGGTTGTGAAGGAATAGAGGAGGCGATAGCAGGTAAGTCACTACGAGTAGGGGCTTTTTCTTTATTACCGCCTTCATTTTTAATGATATGCATAAGATCGGCTTCGCGTATATTAAATTCAGGCTCTTCATAACTATCTTGAACTTTGATGTCAGGGGTAATTCCTAATCCCTGTATCGAGCGTCCTGAAGGGGTATAGTACCGAGCAATGGTCAGTCTGACGGCACCGTTTCCTGGTATAGGCATAACCGATTGTACCGATCCTTTCCCAAATGTTTTTTCACCCAAAAGAATTGCGCGTCTGTGATCTTGCAAGGCACCCGAAACAATTTCACTTGCAGAAGCCGATCCCCCATTGGTCAGAACCACGATGGGTAATCCATTCGTGATGTCATAGCCATTGGCATTCCAGCGTTGGTTGTCTTTGGGATTGCGAGCTTTTGTAGAAACAATTGCCCCTTCTTTCACAAAATCCTGAGTAACCGCTATAGCTTGATCAAGCAACCCACCAGGATCGTTTCTAAGATCAAGGATTAACCCTGCAAGTTTATTTTTAGCTTGTTCTTGGAGTTTAGTGTAAGCTTTTTTCATGCCTTTCTCAGTTTCTTCATTGAACTGAGAAATGCGTATATAGCCAATTCGATCGTATAAAGCCGACTTAATGACTTGTATATGTATGATTTCACGTGTCAAGGTAACTTTGATGGGTTTTGGGGTTTTAAGCCGTATTAATGTCAATGTAATTTGTGTATTGGGTTTGCCACGCATTTTATCGACAGCAGTATTTAGCGTCATACCGTCTATGCTTTTACCATCAATGGCTACAATATAATCCCCAGATTTGATGTCTGCTCTGGCCGCAGGAGTGCCATCAATAGGGGAAACGACTTTAATATGACCGTCATCTTCTTGTACTTCCAATCCCAGCCCTCCAAACTCGCCTTTGGTTTGGATTTCCATATTATGGAATTGTTTTTCGGTCATATAGGAGCTATGTGGATCCAATCCAGTTAGCATGCCATTAAGCGCATTGGTTATAAGGTCTTTGTCCGAAACTGGCTCAACATAATTGGCACGAACGCGTTCAAAAACGTCGCCAAACAAGGTTAATAGGCGATACGTTTCGGCACTATTATCCGTTTTACTTTCTAGTTTTTTAATATCTTCCGCCAGAGCAGCAGAGGTCACGGTTTGGTAAGTGTTATGGGTCCAGTAATGTACTTTCGACCCAAGCCCTATACCAACGGCAAAAAGGGTTGTTCCTAAAAATAACCCAGTACGAAACTTCATGCTGATTCTCTCCTGACGATCTGTCTTTTAAAAGAAACGAAATAATAAATAGTTTGATGTTGAAATTATAGGTATCTCTTTTAGTATAAAATTATATAAAAATCGACTTATAAAAAAGGGGCGGGATTAATTATCTTTTCACCTTTTCTAAGTTGAACAAAAAAGGTGGGTCTACC
>NZ_CAWUGZ010000057.1:0-15178 GCF_963921845.1 Commensalibacter sp. Nvir
GTACATAGCACTCATTTAAAAAAACATGCATTATATAAAAACAAATTGTAACTTTAATTTATCCATTACAAAAGCCTGCAAAATTGGATCGCCCTGTAATAAACTTCCATAACAATAATAATTGTTACTAAAACAAATAAACACAACTTTTAAAATCTAAATTTATATAGCATTCTACGTATTATAATGAACATTATCTAATTAGTCTAAGTTTGAAACAAACTTTTATTTGATAGAACGAGCCATCATTACTACATGTTTTTTTGAATCCAAAAACTTTACTACTTTACCGAGTATTTCATATGAAGAAAGTATCTGCAATCTTTGGAAAAAACGATTATCTTGTTGATTAACATCTTCTGAAAGACATTTGATATTCGATTTTTTTATATCACTAAGAGTTAATTGATTTCCGTTCTGACTAAACCGTCCGACAAATTTATTACATAACCCATTGCCCGTCACTGTATGCGTATAAGGATTAAATTTAATATTTGTGTAGCGCTGTTGCCCCTGATAATCCATAATTAATCCTTTAAATGGGCTTAGGCGTTCAATACGCAACACCGATTCGTCAAAAGGAAAAGACGTATCAAGATTTTGTGCAAGTACAGGCATAAAACAATTTAAACTTACCATTACTATGCCCACAAAAAACCCTATTACTTTATTAAAAAATGTCCTTTTATTTGAAATAATATACCGCACTAGTTAATCCCTTTAACAAACTCAAATAATGCAAGACCTAAGTCCGTATACTGTTAACATGCCTAGTATAGTCAAGGCAATAGAAGCAACCACGTGAATAAAAACTGTCGCTATTGCCCACCCAAACTTTCCTTCTTGCATCAATAATACAACTTCAAGAGAAAAAGAAGAAAATGTTGATAATCCACCCAAAAGCCCTGTAATGATAAATAAACGCCAAGGTATTAAGGAGGGAATTAAGACAAATAAAGCGACAGTAACACCAATGCAATAACCAGCTAAGCAATTGGCAGCTAATGTACCTAAAGGCAAATAAGGGAAAACAGCGTTTAAGGTAAACCCTAACCACCATCGTAACAAACACCCTAAAGATCCACCAATACTGATTAGCATAATTGAATTAAACATACATACCTATCCTGTTTCAAAACCAATTTCATGCTGGACAGGTACAGTTCTACGTCTCGTACAAATGCCAGCTCGACGTAGATATCATCAGCCGCAACCCTGCGACGCTTAAGGAGGAATATCATCTCCTATTTGAATAAGTTAATCCTTATTTAATAGAATTAACTTACCAAATATTTTACTAGATTGTATAAAAATTATAAACATAAGTAAAAAAAATTAGATAATTTTTTACTTATTTTTCAGCTCTAGTTAACCCAAAAAAACAATAGCTAATTTTCATTCTTGGTATCTACGGGAACGAATAAAGATTGGTTGCCTCTTATAATTCTTAATAATACGGTTGTGTCTTTTTTAAGAGCTGATTTTACTGCATTAACAGCAGCATTTGGGTTGTCCACAGCTTGATTATCAACCGATACAATAATATCGCCAAGCTGTAATCCAACTCGATCAGCTGGGGATTCCCTATTTATACCACTAATAACAACGCCTTTTACTTTATCATCGACGCCAATCTGTTGTCTAAGCTCTGGGGTAAGAGGGGAAAGCGCTATTCCAAGATTACTTGGGCTTTTATTTTCTTGCCTTTTATCTTTATTTTCTTCAGCTAGATTGGCTATGGTTACTTTTAATTCTTTAACCGAACCCTCTCGCATGATTTTGAAGTTTGTGCTTGTTCCTGGCACAGTGGCTGCGACACGAACCGCCAGATCACGCGGATTGCTGATTGCTTTTTCATTCATGGATAAGATAACGTCACCTACTTTGATGCCACCCTTTTCAGCAGGACTGTTAGGCGATACCGACGCGATCAACGCACCTTGAGGGGACATATCATGAGCAGTTTCTGGTAATTTTAAAGCTTTAATCATAGAATGAGTTATTTCTTGTGCTGCTACACCAAGATAACCTCTGGTAACGTGACCATTTTTTTCCAATTGACCAATTACATTTTTAACCGTGTTGGAAGGTATTGCAAATCCAATCCCAATAGAACCTCCTGAAGGAGATAAAATTGCAGTATTTACTCCAATTACCTTACCGTCTTGAGAAAAAAGTGGTCCGCCCGAATTACCTCGGTTTATTGGTGCATCAATCTGAATAAATGAATCATAAGGCCCATCCCCAATGTCCCTCCCTCGGGCAGAGACTATACCTGCCGTAACAGTACCACCTAACCCATAGGGATCACCCACAGCAATGACCCATTCTCCTGGTTCAATACCATTAGAATCACCAAGTTGTATAAAAGGAAAAGGTTTTTCAGAGCCAATTTTCAACAAAGCAAGATCTGTTTTGGAATCACGTCCTATAACTTTAGCTTGGAACTTACTACCATCCTGTAAGGACACTGTGATCTTTTTTGCCCCTTTAACCACATGATTATTTGTAACGACAAAACCATCCGGAGAAATAAGAAACCCCGATCCTCTTGCTTCAACGATTTGCTTAGGCATTTGTTGTGGAAACATGAAAAAAGGAAAAGGTCCAAAATTATTATTATCTCCATTATTAAAGTTAGGAAAGCCGTTCATTGGCTCTTCATCGTTACTTAACAGAACTTGTGTAGTAATTGAAACTACAGCAGGTTTAACTTGCTTGACGAGATTAACAAAATTAGGAAGGTTTTGTAATGATGTGACGGGCTTAATTGCACCAGCATGTTCATTTAATAAATCCGCGGCTTGTACGGTGGGACTTAGAAAAGATAAAGCACCTCCAACCAACAAAAGAGCCATAAACTTACATTTCGCGTAAGGAATCAATCGTAAAACTTTGTTTGATTCTTTTCTACAATTAGAAAACTCAATCATTTAACACCTACTGTTCAGTTCAATTCATAAATTTCATTATAAAAACTACTATGGTAAACAATTATGGCAAAATATTAACCAAATGATTATCGTAAATTCGTAAAAAATTCTTTAAGTAACTGTTTATTTACATGCTCTTCTACACCACCAATAATTTCTGGGCGATGTAGGGTTTGTTTACGATTAAAAATACGAGCCCCATGTTCAATACCACCCCCTTTAGGATCATAAGCACCAAAGACAATACGTCCTACTCTATAAAGCATAGCCGCCGAAGCACACAAAGGACAAGGCTCCAAAGTAACAACCAATGTACAATCTTTAAGGTATTTTCTCTTTAATAGTTTGCTCGCTTGTTTAAGCGCAAGTATTTCAGCATGTGCCGTAGGATCCTGCAGTGTTTCAACATAATTATGGGATGAAGCAATAATTTCTTTCGTTGGAGAAAGCACGAGCGCGCCTACAGGAACTTCACCCTTTTCAAGACCCATTCTTGCACATTTGAGCGCTTCTCTCATTTTCCAAGAAAAAAAATAACTTGGATAGGCCAAATGTGTCCCCCATTGTTTAGATGTTTTGAGCTTCATTCAAAATTGATTACAACGCATAAACTATAATCTTTTTTTACTATTATAAACCACTAACAATATTTAAAATTGTTAAGGAAAGAAATTTTGACAAAATCTTTGTCCCTTAATAATGAATAAACACTATATTCTTTTATCTAACGTAGAGTATTAAAATTATGGCTGCCCTATTCTCTCCTCTAATTGGAATTACTCTTAATCAATTTGAAGATTCAAGCGAACATTATTCTTCATACCCTTGGGCTACACTAAGACAAAATTATTTTAATTCAACCAATGAATCTGGTGCTATCCCCGTAGGGTTACCTCTATGCAATCCAAAATATTTACCTCATTTACTGGATAAAATAGACGGTCTAATCATAAGTGGGGAAGATTTTAATTTATCTCTTCAGTCATATACAAAAAATAAAAAATTTATAAAAACTAAAATCAACTCAATACAAACCTCTTTTACGCTACAACTTGTACAACAAGCATGGGAAAGAAACATGCCTGTACTAGGAGTTGCCGAAGGCGCACAATTACTGACACTTTTTTTAGGTGGAAATCTTTACGAGCACTTTTCAAAAAACCAACTAAATTACTTACCACACATGCAAGACTTGCCAGCTTATCAAGGAAGCCATATTATTAAAGTGATACCCAATACTATTTTGTCCTCACTGAGCAAACGTCAATCTTGGATTGTTAATTCTTATCACCAGCAAAATATTAAATCTGTAGGTAAAGGACAAATAAATGCCTTGGCAGAAGATGGTACCATCGAAGGGATCGAAGATCCTTCACGAAAATTTTTCGTAGGCGTACAATGGCACCCTGAATTCTCTATTGAATATCTTGATCGTAAAATTTTTTCAGCTCTTACCTCTAAGGCCAAAGCTTATGCAGAAAGCAAACACAGATAAAAATAATGAAAACCATTTGAAAGGAGAGCGTATAGCCAAATGGTTGGCACGTGCTGGAATTGCTTCTAGACGGCAATCTGAACTACTTATTCAGGAAGGAAAAGTTTCAATCAACCATCAGCAAATTAAACATCCTTCAATATTTGTTCAAGAAAATGATATTGTACAAGTAGAAGGTAAAGTGATTGCTGCTCCTGAACGTACAAGATTATGGCGCTATCACAAACCGGTTGGTGTCATTACTACTCACAAAGATCCTAAAGGTAGAAAAACAGTTTTTGAGTCTTTGCCTGACTCACTACCACGAGTTATTAGTGTGGGGAGGCTCGATTTTAACAGTGAAGGTATTTTACTCCTTACGAACGATGGAAAACTTGCACGTAGGCTTGAACTGCCAAGCAGTCAATGGACAAGAAGGTATCGTGTGAGAGTCTACGGAAAAATCTTGCCTGAACAATTAAAGCGACTGTCTAAAGGGGTCACCATTGAGACAATTCGTTATGCACCAATGACAATCGTTGTCGACTCCCAAAAAGGTGACAATTCCTGGCTCACAGTATCACTACAAGAAGGTCGTAATAGAGAAATTAGAAAAGCAATGCAATTTATTGATCTGCATGTTAATCGTTTAGTACGCGTCGCTTATGGACCATTTCAATTAGGCACACTACCCGTCGGCACAGTTGATGAGGTGCCTTATAAAGTTATTAAAGAACAACTTGGTTTAGACACTACAAAAGCCTTCTCTTGAAATAAATGTATGATGAGAATTATTGCTGGGAAATATAAAGGCACACGTTTACATGCCCCTACAGGTACAACGACCAGACCAACATCAGATCGTGCAAGACAAATTATATTTGATATTATTCTTCACGCGCCTTGGGCAGGCAAATTGTTTATAGAAAATGCTATCGTCTGTGATATGTTCGCCGGCACGGGCGCCCTAGGGCTTGAAGCTCTGTCACGAGGAGCACAAAAAGTTTGTTTTTTTGAAAAAAACGATGATACTCGGCTCTTTTTACAAAAAAATATAAACGTTTGTCGTGCAAATTCAGTAAGCTGCATATACAAGGATAATTTATATATTTCTTCAACAAAAATAAGTTCTGATCTTATTTTTTTGGATCCGCCCTATCAACAGAATCTTATTCCCTTTTCTTTACACAATCTGATGATAAAAGGCTGGATATCTAAAAAAAGTTTAATTATCACTGAAACTTCTACGAGAGAAACGCTCAACCTTGATTTGCCTTTTCATTTACTGAGCGAACGAAAAGTTGGAGCAGCATGGATTAAATTCTGGAAGATAAACGATTAATGATTACCCTAAATTATTTTTTCATTTTAACCCGCATTAGTCGAGTGGATTTGCAGTCGTGATCGGCCCTTACAGAACCAAAAAAAATACAGCTTCTCAATCACAATCGGCCTTCGGAAGAAGACTTACACAACTTTGTGGATGGATATTATGGATTTTTGCCTTATTCTTGGCACTAGCTTTAATAAGTTACAATCCGTCGGATCCTTCTTTTAATACATCCGCTCAGCAAGAACCTACTAACCTTTTAGGGCATACAGGTGCCTGTATCTCTGACTTACTTATTCAATGGGTAGGTATTGCTAGCCTCTATTTTGTTGCTGTTTTTTTAGCTTGGGGTTGGAGTCTTGTTCGACGTCAGCACTTAAGTTGGTTTCTTTTTCGAATATTAGCACTTTTTTGCGCTACCCCTGTTATTGCGTCTGTTATTACAGCTATTCCATTAGCTGTAACTAATCGTAGTATTATTCAATGGCCAAGCCAAGCTGGGTTAGGTGGGTCTATGGGGTTGGTTACTGCCCAAACAGCTTTTGAAGCTGCATACGCTACCTTTGGACCCGCTGGAAAAATTCTTATCTGGTTTTTAGGGCTCATATTTGCCATAATTCTTGTTCCATTATCTATGGGATTAACACGTTACGAATGGCACAGATTAATTCGTTTCTTCAATAAAATTATTAGCGGCTCTTTTTACATTTTATTTCGAAAAAAAAGAAAAAAACCTGATTCAGAGATTTATCAAAACTACAAGTCTTTTTTACCTGAAAATAATTATGATAGATCGTCGTTTCAACCAAGTCATTCCATGCAAATAGACCAAGACTATACTCCGCCCTCTTATCACGAATCTGTTCGAGAAACGACCCTTACTACATACCCTTCAGCAAAAAAACAAGAAGCAAGCTTTTTAGCTCCCGACAATACCCCTGTATTTGATCCAGTGCCCACGAATAATGAGGTCGTAAAAGAAAGATCCATCAACACAATTGCTGTTCTAAAAACAATGAACACCGAACACGATGCCCCTCCCGAAGAACCTATTCCTTATACCAATAACGCAATACCGACACCTTTATCCAAACCGAAAGGAATTTTTTCTTTTTTAAGTAAAACCGATACAAATTCTTCAGCAGAAGTTAATCACCTAACCAAAAATTCGACGTATGAGGGAGCTTCTGGATCTACCTGGTCTTTACCTCCTAGTTCTTTATTGAATCAAAATCTCAATAATATTTCCAATCAACCAACACCAGAAATGTTGCATGCCAACGCTAGAATGTTGGAAACTATTTTAGATGATTATGGTGTTAAGGGATGTATAAAAAATATTCTTTGTGGCCCCGTGGTAACTTTGTATGAGTTAGAACCCGCTCCAGGCATACGCTCTGCACGAGTTGTAGGGCTTTCAGATGATATTGCCCGTTCATTAGCTGTCATTTCTGTGCGAATAGCGACGGTACCTGGTAGAAACGTTATTGGTATTGAAGTACCCAATAATACAAGGGAAGTTATTTATTTTTCCGAAATGATTAACACGGATGCTTGGAACAAATATAATGCTAAGTTATGCCTTGCTTTAGGAAAAAATATTTTTGGTGAGCCCATTTATACCAATTTAGCCAAAATGCCTCATCTCTTGATAGCAGGAACTACAGGTTCGGGAAAATCGGTAGGGGTCAATTCTATGATTTTATCCCTACTTTATCGACTGTCCCCCGACGAATGTCGTTTAATTCTTATTGATCCGAAAATGTTGGAACTTTCTGTTTATGAAGGCATCCCTCACCTTTTAACCCCGGTAGTTACCGACCCACATAAGGCTATTTCTGCTCTAAAGTGGGCAGTAAGAGAAATGGAGAGACGTTATCGCCTTATGTCACAATTAGGCGTAAGGAACATTGATGGGTATAACCTACGTATAAATAGCGCTTCTCATCAAAACAAAATGATGACTAAGCGCATACAAACAGGATTTGACCCAGAAACAGGAAAACCTACGTTTGAAGAGCAACAAATTCCTCTTGAACATTTTTCTTATATCGTCGTTATTATTGACGAAATGGCTGACTTAATGATGGTTGCAGGCAAAGAAATCGAAACCACGGTTCAACGTTTGGCACAAATGGCTCGTGCAGCAGGTATACATGTTATTATGGCTACTCAAAGACCGTCTGTCGATGTCATTACAGGAACCATTAAAGCCAACTTTCCTACACGTATTTCGTTTCAAGTGATCAGTAAGTTTGATAGCCGTACGATACTTGGCGAACAAGGTGCCGAACAATTGCTTGGGCAAGGGGATATGCTCTTTATGCAAGCAGGCGGAAGGATTGCTCGTATTCACGGACCTTTTGTCTCTGACGATGAAGTTGAACAAGTGGTTCAATATCTTCGTAAACAAGGTGAGCCTTCCTATGTAGAGGATGTAACCGCAGAGCCTGAAGAAGACAGTAATTCAAATGATCGTTCAGGAAATAACGCTAGCGATGAGCTTTACAATCAGGCAGTGGCTTTGGTTTTAAAAGAAGGAAAAGCATCCACCTCTTTCATTCAACGTCATTTATCTATCGGTTATAATCGTGCTGCCAAAATCATAGAACAGATGGAAAAAGAACGAATTGTCAGCGCGGCAAATCATGTAGGTAAAAGAGAAATTTTAATCAATAAAGCTTTAGAATGAATTGTACCTCTCTACCTTTCAAAATTATTTACCATGACCTTCATTTTATTATTATCAATAAGCCAGCGGGGATGCCTGTCTACCCAAACCATTGCAAAAAGGAATTCTCTGTTGAAACTTACTTTCCTCTTCTATCAAAAAGAAAAGAAGGCCCCTGGTTAGTTCATAGATTGGATAAAGAGACCTCAGGATGCCTTGTTATCGCATTAAGGAAACAGGCTCTCATTCAAGCTCAAATTTATTTCAAACAAAAGAAAGTAACCAAAATTTATTGGGCAATTGTAAAAGGAAAACCACGAAAACCATTCGGTATCATTGACGTACCCATTTCAAAAGTTACAAAAGGCAAAAATTGGTATATGCAAATAGACCCAAAAGGAAAACCCGCATTAACCAAATGGAAACTTTTAGGAACGGATAACGATGTAAGTTGTTTGGAACTGACCCTAGAAACAGGTAGAACCCACCAAGCAAGAATTCACTGTGCCACAATGGGCCATCCTATTGTCGGTGATAAAATTTATAGTCAATGTAAAGATTACTCAGGATATCATCACTTATTTAATCGTTACATTTGTCTACCTTTTCTTCCTAAAATAGAAGCAACCGCAGCCCCTCCTGCTCATATGCATCCTCTTTTAAAACATTGTTCCGTTTTTTATTAATGCTATAAAAATATAAGTAATTGCCTAAGATTACATTGGAATTAAAATTTATTGTAACGACTCATTAAAACAACATTTACCTCGTAATCAGTGCAACCTAATTTTTCGTTAAGCAGCAAAAACTGTTCCGACAACTTTTTGAACACTTTCACTCCAATGAGGAAATTTTATTCCAAAAATCTGGGCTAATTTATCTGTATTTAATTTTGAATTTTTCGGACGTTTTGCAGGAGTAGGCCATTCATGCGTTTCAACTGATATTATTTTAGGCATAGGTTGACCATATAATTTTGCTTGCTCAAGCGTAAAGCAAGCTAAATCATACCAAGAAGCCTCACCTGTACCCACAGCATGATAAATCCCAGACCATTTATCTTGCCAATCTTTCTGTATTATTTGATTTGCTATTAATTGTATTGAGGACGCTAGATCATCTGAGCACGTAGGATTACCTTTTTGATCTCCGACAACTTTCAGCAACGAATGAGAAGCACCCAATGTAATCATAGACTTAACAAAATTTTTTCCATGAGCAGAGTATACCCATGCAGTTCTTAAAATAATAGTTTTGGGGTGCGCAGCTAAAATAGCTTTTTCTCCTTCTGCTTTGCTTTTACCGTAAACAGTTTGAGGTGAAACAGGATCTGTTTCTAGATAAGGTCCTGTTTTTTTACCGTCGAACACATAGTCCGTAGAAATATGAATTAAAGGCACATCATAAACCGCGCAAAGTTTAGCTAACATAGCTGGACCATCACAATTCAATTGATAAACCTCATCAGAATTCGTTTCGGCCGCATCGACAGCCGTCCATGCTGCGGTATTCACAACTAAAAGCGGTTTTTTTCCTTCAAATACTGTTTTTATAGTATCTGGTTTCGTAAAATCAAACTCCGGACGGCCTATAAAGCAAAATCGCTTATCTTTTAAGGACCTAAGTGAATTAGCCAATTGGCCATTTAATCCACCAACAACCATGATTTTCATATTTTATTCCTAGGCCGCGTATTTAAACCAATTATCAACAACAGAAAAATTTGGATGATTCATATCTTTCTCTGATAGAATAACTTTTTCTATCTCAATGGGCCAATCAATGGCTAACTCTTTACAATCCCAACGTACCGCTTGTTCACTCGCTTTATTATAAAGTCCCGTGCATTTATACTGTACCATTACATTAGGCGTAAGGGTACAAAATCCATGCAAAAATCCAGGAGGAATCCACAGCTGAGACCAATTTTCCTCTGAAAGCTCTGCAGCAACCCATTTTCCAAAAGTCGGAGAGCCCGTACGCGCATCTACAGCAACATCCCAAATCTTTCCTTGACTGCAACGAACTAATTTTCCTTGTTCATAAGGGGCAAGCTGACAGTGCAACCCTCTAATTATATTTTTTTCTATAGAAAAACTTTGATTATCTTGAACAAAAGTGTGATTTATACCTATTTCTTTTAAATATTGAGCGTTATACGTTTCAGAAAAAAAACCTCGACTATCTTTAAAACGCTTTGGCGTTATTATAAACACCTCTGGAATATCTAAACGTTCAACTTTCATTATACACCTTATAAAATATTTTTTTCATTTGCCAATTGAAATAACATCCGACCAAGTTCTGTTTTTTGCATTTTTTGAGCTATTTTTTTTAATTGGGTATTGTCAATAAATCCTTTGCGATACGCTACTTCTTGAGGGGACCCTACCAACATACCTTGACGAGATTGAATAGTTTGTACAAATGTTCCTGCTTGCATTAAACTTTCCGGAATACCCGCATCCAACCAAGCGCAGCCTCTTCCTAAACATTCCACATGCAATTCACCTTCATCTAAATATACTTTATTTACATCTGTAATTTCATACTCGCCTCGAGCAGAAAGCTTAATATTTTTGGCAATTGTACTGACACGGGAATCATAAAAATACAAACCGGTAACCGCCCAATTTGAAATTGGATTTTGAGGCTTTTCTATAATTTCGTTCGCTTGCCCATTCTCGTTAAAAGATACCACACCGTAACGTTCTGGGTCTTTAACTTGATAAGCAAAAACAGTTGCGCCCTGGTTTCTTTTAGAAGCATTTTCCAAGAGATCGCTTAAATGATTGGAAAAAATTAAATTATCCCCTAATACAAGCGCACAGGAAGCACCATCCAACCAATTTTCTGCTAAAATGAACGCTTGTGCAATTCCTTCCGGTTTAGGTTGCACACAATATTCAAATCGAACTCCAATATCCGTACCATCTCCAAGTAATCTTTCAAATTGGGGAGTATCAACAGGTGTCGAAATAACCATGATTTCTTTTATACCTGCTAGCATCAAGGTACTAAGAGGATAATAAATCATAGGTTTATCGTATACAGGTAATAGTTGTTTGCTGGATGCAAGAGTCAAAGGATATAAACGCGTTCCTGAGCCACCTGCCAAAATAATCCCTTTGATCGGTTTTGACTGCATAATTACTTTCCTAATTAAGCCCTAAACGTTTTCCATCGTATGTCATTTTACGGATCTTCTGCCACCAATCACGATGCTCTAAATACCATTGAACAGTTTTATAAACACCTTTTTCAAAATTATGCTTCGCTTGCCATTGAAAATTTTTCTCTGCATAAGTAGGATCAATTTCATATCGGAAATCATGTCCAGGACGATCCGTTACAAACTCAATCAAATGTCCGTATTTTCCTTTTTTACGAGGTTTAAGCTCATCTAACGTAGAGCAAATAGTTTGCACAACCTGTAAATTGGTTCTTGGTTGTCGTGCACCTATGGCATAAGTATCGCCAGGTTTTCCCTGTTCAACAGCTTTAACCAACGCCTCTGCATGGTCTTCGACAAATAACCAATCCCTTACATTTTCTCCTTTTCCATAAACAGGTATTGTTTTTTCTTCTAAAGCATTGATAATGGTCAAAGGAATTAATTTTTCAGGAAAGTGCCAATATCCATAATTGTTCGTCGTATTCGTAACAAAAGTGGGCAAGCCATAAGTATGATACCAAGACCTTACCAAATGGTCAGATCCTGCCTTTGAAGCAGAATAAGGACTTCTGGGGTCGTAAGGCGTTTGCTCATTAAACGGTTTATCACCGGGATGCAATGCACCAAAAACTTCGTCTGTCGAAATATGATGAAAACGAAATTTATCTTTTTCATCCTTAGACAAATTTTTCCAATATTGAAATGCCACGGATAATAACGTGTAAGTACCAACAATATTAGTCTGTATAAAAATTTCAGGACTATCAATAGAACGGTCCACATGAGATTCAGCCGCAAGATGCATAATGGCTTCAGGTCGAAACTGTTCGAAAACGTTCTCTAGAAGCGGCTTATTAAGGATATTTACAATTTGAAATTGATATCTTTTGCTGTGCGATACTTCAACAACACTCTCAAGTGAAGCCGAGTACATTAAGGCATCAATATTCAATACTTGATGCTTTGTATTATATATTATATGTCTTACCACTGCTGAGCCAATAAAACCACACCCGCCGGTAACTAAAATTCTCATATTTTCATATGCCTTAAATAATTTTTTACCTATTGTTTTCGTAACACCGAAATAATAGTCTTAATAGTTTTCGAAAAAGATTTTTAAAAAATTTACAGTAACGTAAATATATACAAAAAAATATAAATAATTTATGAATAATCCAGCAAGTTTTTTTTCTCACTTTAGCAACATTTTTTTGAGAATAAACAAATTTAACTCTTACATATGCTATTACTAGTTTGCATAATAAAACTTATCTTTACAAAAAGATGGAGGTTCTGCTTAATTAAGTAAGCATTTCCAGCGAAAAATATACTCTAATGTCTGCGCAATCTATAATGTTATTAACAAAAACTAAAGATACTGCTTCATATATTCAAAAAGCAAATTACGAATACTTTAAAATGACGTTTAAAAATGCTTTCGCAAAGCAAAAATTAAGAAAATGCCTAAAATTTCCTCTGTCATTATTATTGAAATTTAACGATATCTTAAACATCAATGTTTGGCTAATATCAGAAAAAATTACAAAAACTGCCATTCAATTATTTAGGTAAAGACATTATAGTAACTGTTAAAAAGGTTCAATCCGTACAGCTTGACTTTATACTTTAAATACTTCTAGAGACATTACATTACTCTGTCTTTTTCAATTTCTAATTTATTTATAACTGTATTAGAACAATATCTTTAAGTTGGCGGTGCGTTACAGTTAACAAAAAACTTTCTTAAGTAACTCTTGATTTATCAACATATAATTTTAAACCTTTAATTGAGTGTTACTTTAATATTATCCATTTGCGGTTATCCAGGAATATCGAGTGTCTAGTAAAATTCTTCCTACAAACAGAGGTAGTTTACGTCGTTCCGGACGTAATTTAATAAAACTTTTAGGAGGGAAAGTTATAAACGTTCCTTTAAGTTTGATACAAATCTCTTTGGCAATTCATCTTTTAGGAGACAAAGGGTATGGTTTTTTGATTCTTATCTACTCTTTTACTCAAACTATAGGGGATTTGGCCGAATTTCAATCTTGGCAAACGGTTTTACACTATGGTTTGAAACCCTTCGAAGACAATAATATACCATTATTACAACGTGTTATACGATTTTCTTTCTTTTTAGATCTAGTAAGTTGTGCCTTAGCGCTCACCATTAGCTTTTTTTGTGCCGTTTATTTTAACAACGAATTAGGTTGGCCAAACGAATGGCATTATCTTGGTATTATTTTTAGCTTTACCGTCATGTTTACCACTAGCGCGACATCGAATGGCATTCTAAGATTGCTCAACCGTTATGATCTTATTGCCATTCAAAGTTTAGTCGCCACTCTTGTCCGATTTTGTGGCATAGTCTTCTTAACTCTAGTAGGTGGCGATATAAGAGGTGCTGTTTTAGTATGGATGTTGGCTGCTTTTGCAAATTTTTCTAGTTTTCTTTATTTTGCTCTGACTCAACTTCACAAAAAAAATTTACTTAAAGGTCTATTTACCCATATAAAAGGTGGACTAAGTAAAGATTTACCTGGGATCTGGAAATTTGCTTGGAATACAAATATTAATATGACTTTTTCGTTAGCCTTCAAGCAAATTACAACACTCGTCATTGGTAGCATATTAGGACCAGTTTCTGCTGGACATTACAATATTGCCGGAAAAATTGCCGAAGCAACTGCAAAACCTATTGTGTTGTTGCAATCAACGTTGTACCCCGAAATGGTTCGATCATGGAATAGTAGCAAACCTTCTCACCTCTATAAGATGGCTCTGCAAATAACATTGTTAACAGGAGTAATTACGTCTCTACTTTTTATTGTTCTGCCTTATATTGCATTTCCTTTATTAAAACTATTGCTCCATAAAAATCCTGCTCATGATACACTTACTTTGCTGTATTGGCTGGCAGGAGCAGAACTTATCGGTATTTGGGGTATGTCTTTAGAGCCAATCTTAATAACAACAGGAAATACTTCTGGAGCAATTTATGCAAGAGGAATCACCGTGCTAGTTTTCCTACCTTTATTGTTTTTATTTATTTACCAATGGGAAATGCAAGGGGTTGGACCAGCAGCCATCATTGCCGCGTTCGTCCTTATTTTATTACAATTCTTTTTTATTTTTAAAAATAAATTTTTCAAACACAATCAGTCTAAGCATTTTCTCTAGAAATGCGGAACAAATCCCATCAAATCATTCATAATTTTTTATGAAATATGGTGGGCGCACAAGGGTTCGAACCTTGGGCCCGCTGATTAAGAGTCAGCTGCTCTACCAACTGAGCTATGCGCCCCCACCAATTATCTTTAGCTTTTATCAATAAGAGAAAACAATTACAAGTCAAATAAATATTCGTCATACGGGGTTTAAACATTTTTAAATTTTAATGCGAAATAAATTATTTCTGCCATCAATATATAAAATCGTAAACAAACTGTTACAAAAAATAGACTTAACTTATTTCTTTTAAATCTCGAAATATTAATACCTTCATAGAACATTATTACTAGATTAATATAGGATATAAAAATTATCTGATAAAAAACTAACTTGCTACCTAAAACTTTTTACAATGTTTTAA
>NZ_CAWUGZ010000058.1:0-14464 GCF_963921845.1 Commensalibacter sp. Nvir
AGATTATATATATATGAATTTGGGCAAACAATAACGAGTTGTAATTGCTGGTAATAACAACCCGTTAATTTCTAGATAACTGGGATATTTTCAATGAGTGACGTCTCTTCAAACGCACAACGTAAACAATTTTCGTGGAAGCCCGATAGCTGGCGTACATTTCCTATAAAACATGTTCCAGAATATCCCAACCCAGCAGAATTACTAACCATCGAAAATAAGTTGCATACCTATCCTCCCTTAGTTTTTGCAGGGGAAATTAGACGTTTAAAAGCACAGTTGGCAGCCGCTGCAAAAGGTGAAGCCTTTGTATTGCAAGGTGGACCGTGTGCAGAAAATTTTGAAGAATTTACTGCTGATATTATCAGGGATGTTTTTCGTATTTTATTACAGATGGCTATTGTGTTGACCTATGGTGCGAAAGTACCCGTGGTAAAAATAGGGCGCATCGCAGGCCAGTTTGCGAAACCAAGATCCTCGCCTACAGAAACCTTACAGGGAAAAGAACTTCTTTCTTATCGGGGCGAAATTATTAATGGAACTGAATTTTCTGAAATCAGTCGTGTTCCAGATCCAAAACGAATGGAAACAGCCTATTTCCAAGCTGCAGGTACGTTGAATTTGATTAGAGCTTTTGCTACGGGCGGATATGCCAATTTGCATGAGGTGCATCGTTGGAATCTCGATTTTGTTGAACGATCACCTTTGGCCGAACGCTATGGTGTGTTATCTGAAAAAATTGATGATACGCTGGCTTTCATGCGCGCTTGTGGTTTGAATTCGCAAAATACGCCCCAAATTCATGAAACTGATTTTTATACGTCTCACGAAGCGTTGTTATTACCTTATGAACAAGCGTTAACTCGGATTGATTCGACGTCTGGAGAATGGTATGGGTGTTCCGCTCATTTTTTATGGATTGGAGATCGTACCCGTCAGCCCGAAGGAGCCCATGTTGAATTTCTACGTGGGATAAAAAATCCTATCGGTATTAAGGTCGGGCCGAGCGCAAACACAGATGACTTGATGAAACTGCTCGATATTTTGAATCCAACGAATGAAGCAGGGCGGATCTCTCTTATTACGCGTATGGGGGCGTCAAAAATCAGGGACCTTCTTCCGCCTTTTGTGCACGCTATCAATCAATCAGGCAATGTCGTAACTTGGCTCTGTGATCCCATGCATGGAAACACAATATCAACGCGTAATGGGGTTAAGACCCGTTCTTTTGATTCAATATTAACCGAAGTGATCGGGTTTTTTGATACGATATCGTCTTGCGATGCAATTCCTGGTGGCATTCATATTGAAATGACTGGGGCGGATGTCACGGAATGTATTGGCGGGGCGCATGATCTTACAGAAGCGGACCTTGCAGAACGTTATCAAACCTTTTGTGATCCGAGATTGAACGCCGAGCAATCCTTAGAAATGGCATTTTTAGTTGCTGAAGAATTAACTAAGAGAAATTTTGCTCAGTCCAATAAATAAATTTGTTAAGAGGGGGGACTGTTTTCTTATGTGTTTTAAAAAAGAACCGTCGTTAGAAAATGGTTTTCGCTCTGCTTTAGCAGCGAAAGAACCTCATGATTATATTAAAATAGAGGAACGTACGGATACATATTTTATAAAGACGAAAACCATTGTTGATCATTATGGTGACAAAGAGGTCGTTTATGCCATTTTCCTGCGAAGACCTGTGGTCTCTGCACCGCGTCTTGTGCTGGATTGGCTTGATTTGATTTTTCGACGAGAAAAAATAAAGGCTGAGGTTTACGTGGCCTTCCCCGAGGGGGAGTGGGTGGGGGCAGGTCTACCTATTTTGTATATTAAGGGATCGTTCAAGCAATTGGTTATGCTGGAAACAATTTTTCTCCAAAAATTGGGGGTATGTTGCGTTGCCGCTTGCAATGCGTATCAAATGGCGCTGACGCTTCCGCATGTTCAATTTGTTGCGATGGGCGCACGCCATTGTGCGGGGTTTGAGATGCAAGAGATGGTGGAATATGCGGCCTGGGTGGGATCGCAAGCGGCTAAGAAGAAAATAGGGGCAAAAGGATTTATTGGTACATCGAGTAACGAAACTTCAAAATCATTCTTCGGTCTTCGCCAAGGATTTGGTACTATGCCGCATGCCTTAATTGGGTATGCAGGCTCAACCCTAGCGGCGGCTGAATTGTTTCACGAACAATTTCCTACTCAAGACTTAAGCGTGTTGGTTGATTATTTTGGAAAAGAGGTAACAGACGGATTGGCTGTTTGTCGTCAGTTTTCTGAATTAGCACACAAAGGAAAAATTTCTTTACGTATCGATACGCATGGGGGTCGATATTTGGAAGAGTTAAATCAACAAACGTCTTACGAATTAATTATGCGTCACGCCCCTGAAACATTACAGCGCTATTGTTCGGAAAAAGAGTTGGCGTATTTGGTGGGTACGGGGGTATCGGCAGCTTCGCTGTGGCATATGCGTGAAAAACTTGATGCAGCGGGCTTTCCCAAAGTAAAATTGATTGCTTCTTCGGGATTTGATTTTGCAAAATGTTTAATCATGTCTGAAGCGGGGGCACCGGTTGATTGTATTGGTACAGGATCCTATATTCCTAATTTATGGAATGAAACCTACGCTACCGCAGATATTATTGCCTATGATGGAAAACCTCTCGTAAAAGTAGGCAGAGAATATCTTATAGGGTTTGCTGAAAAACAAACGAACATATTCTAGACGAGTAAAAGGGATTACTTTATTGATTAATCAAGAGAACTTTTTATTGAAAAAGGACAAAGAATATCGTGTGTATATTTATGATTTGTCCAGCGAGGATAAACAAAAAGAAGTGGAAATTGTTTCCGGTTTCGTTTCTCTAGATCATGCTAATTTATTTGCACAATGCTACGTAAGGGATAGTATTGAACGCTGTCGTACACCCACTTCATCCGCTGAAGAAGTATACCATTTATGGTTAAATTTCGGAGAAGACGTTAAAGTGTTAAGCCATGATGAAATACTTTGGGATTCTAGGGATGAAGTTAATGGTTTTATCGAAAATGGTTCCAGTCATATGCAAAGAAATTGGCGATCCATTGACCCAAGAGCGCTAAAAGAAGAAGACTAAATTTTAATAATTTTGAGATAAGTGTTTAGAATGAAATTACGTTTTGCCCCAAGCCCTACTGGATTAATGCATGTTGGTAATGCTCGGTTAGCGGTAGCCAATGCTCTGTTTGCTCGTCGTCATCAGGGCACGTTTATGTTAAGAATTGATGATACGGATGTTGAGCGTTCAAAGGACGAGTATGTACGGGAAATTTACAAAGCGCTGCAATGGCTGGGGCTACCATGGGACGAACTGATGCATCAATCGGATCGTTTGGAGCATTATCATAATGCAATTGAAAAGTTAAAACAATCTGGACGTTTGTACCCATGTTTTGAAACCAAAGAAGAACTTGATTTTAAAAGAGAGTTAAGACGTAGGCAAAATAAACCCCCTATTTACGATAGGGCTATGCTGAAGCTGACGGAAAAACAAAAAGCCGATGCAGAAGCCAATGGGAAAAGGCCACATTGGCGTTTTTTACTGTCGGACAAAGAAGTACAGTGGAACGATTTGGTTATGGGGGCCTGTCGCGTTAAATTAACTTCAATTTCCGATCCCATCATGATTAAAGCAGACGGCACCGTTTTGTATACCCTTGCTTCGGTGGTAGACGATTTAGAAACGGGGATTACCCACATTATACGAGGGGAAGATCACGTTACCAATACAGGCGTACAGATTGATCTTATTAATGCTTTGTCAAAACAGGAAAATTCTATACATTTTGCACACTTGCCCTTGCTTTTAGACGAAGATGGGGGAAAACTATCCAAACGTTTAGGGAGTATTTCAATTCGCAAGCTTAGAGAAGATGGTTTGGAACCAAAAGCCGTTATGTCTTATCTCGCTCGTTTAGGTACTTCAAGGGATCCACAGTTACTAAGTTTTGATGAATTGGCTAAAGATTACGATTTATCCACTTATTCGCGTTCACCGGCCCGCTTTGACGTTCATCAATTGCTCGCTTTAAATAAAAAATGCCTTCATACGATGGATTTTGAAGAAGTAAAGGGCCGATTGCCTTCGTGCGTACCTAAAGAATTTTGGCAAGTGATTAGGCCTAACATTGATATGTTAAGCGAAGTTCGCTTTTGGTGGGATCTTGCACAAAACGATATTATACCCGAAGCCGAAATAGGGGACAAAGCGTTCCTACAGCAAGCACTGGAAGCGTTGCCTATGGGTGAGTGGAACGAAGACACATGGCCTCAGTGGATAAATACGCTTAAAGCGATCAGTGGAAGAAAAGGAAAATCGCTGTTCCATCCTTTGCGTTTGGCCCTAACTCGAGAGGAAAAAGGACCCGAAATGAAAGGGTTTTTACCGTTTATTGGGTATGAACGGGCAACAAAGCGTTTGAAGGAAGCAATAGCAAATTTGCAATCCTAGGAAAAATTTCATTATTTTTATTTAGGTCTACGACAGATGCGAATAAACGGTGACGTTTGGTTAGGCAATCAAATTTTTACGGTTCCGTTTTTTTAGGTTATTTCATTGCCATGTTAAATTCTCTTCAAGCAGAGCTGTTAAGCCCCGCGGGCACATTAAAAGCAATGCGTTATGCGTTTGCATACGGGGCTGACGCCGTTTATGCGGGTCAACCGCGTTATAGCTTGCGCGTGAGGAACAATGAGTTCACGCATGAAAACTTAACCATTGGAATTAAAGAAGCACATGCTCTAGATAAATCTTTTTACGTAGTGGTGAATATCGCCCCTCATAATGCAAAACTCAGGACGTTCGTTCAAGACCTTGAACCTATTGTTGCCATGAATCCAGATGCGTTAATTATGTCTGATCCAGGTTTAATTATGATGGTGCGTGAACATTTTCCTCAAATGGCCGTTCATTTATCGGTTCAAGCGAATGCAGTGAATTGGGCAACGGTTAAATTTTGGAAACAAATGGGCTTAGAGCGCGTCATCTTATCACGAGAATTGTCTCTTAAAGAAATTGAAGAGATACGAAAGCAGGTGCCTGATGTCGAGTTAGAAGTCTTCGTTCATGGTGCATTATGTATGGCGTATTCTGGACGTTGTTTACTTTCAGGCTATATCAATCATCGAGACGCCAACCAAGGTACTTGTACGAATTCATGCCGTTGGAAATATGGGGTTGAAGAGGCGAGAGAAAATGAATTGGGGCAAATTGTTTCTAGCAAAAAGGATTTGGCAAATAAATTTACAACATTGGGTGAGGGAAAACCCACAGATAAAGTATTTATTTTACGTGAAGGGCATCGGCCACAAGAAGAGATGACTGCCTTTGAGGACGAACATGGTACATATATCATGAACTCTAAAGATTTATGCGCTATTGAGCATGTAGAACGTTTAGTGAGCATGGGGGTACAATCGTTGAAAATTGAAGGTCGTACTAAATCGCATTATTATTGTGCGCGAACGGCACAAATTTATCGTAAAGCCATTGATGATGCCTTAGCAGGACGGCCATTCAATAAAGATTTAACGTTGAATCTTCAGTCGCTTGCCAACCGTGGATACACGGATGGCTTTTTACAAAGGCATAAACACCATACGTATCAGAATTACGAAACGGGTTCTTCTCGTTCTTTTAAACAACAATTTGTAGGTGAGTTTACGGGAGTATTACGAAACGGGCTGGCAGAAGTTAAGGTTAAAAATCGTTTTGAAGTGGGTGATCGTCTTGAAATGATGTCCCCTAAGAAGAATCTAGATTTCAATCTTAAGATTATGGAAAACATCGCGGGTGAGGCTATTGACGTTGCCCCTGGTGATAGTCATACGGTCTATGTATCGATTCCTGAGCAAATAAATTTAACCTACGCACTGCTTATGAAAACTATTGCGCCATAGAATTGTTGCTCGTAAATATGTTTTATTTTTGAAAATTTTCTCAAAAATAAAACAATATCATTGGGTTTTACGAATTATTTTATAATACATGTCATGTTTGGGCGTAGGAGGAAAGCGTTCCCCTTTAACGCACGTGACTTCATTGATTTTTTTACCATCGGATGAGTATTGTCCGTAAATGCCTGATTCTAGAACTTTATCGCCTGGTTTATGGTGATGCATTTTAAAATCCTTCTTAATAATTAACGTACAAACATGAAGGCAAATGTTATTGTAAAGCAACCTAAGTAATTGTAAAGTAAAGTTTTTTCCAAGATCATTCTTGATGAGAAATTTTTATGGTTAATAGAGTGGGATCGGTTTCCCTTACTCTTCGGTTGTTTTTTTTAAACACACGTATCTACTTTAAAATTATATGGGATTATGGGCTGATGAAATTAGTATGTTTTGTCTAAGAAGCGAAAAATAGATAATGTTATATTATAAAGTATTTCGAATAATTTTCATTTAGTCGAAAAAAACATCAATTCGTAGAATTTCAAATTTAATTTTATCCAGAACGTAGCAATCGATTGGTTTTTTCTTTATCAAACAGAAGCAACAAACAGTGAGTAGCCTCCATTTGCTCAGGACAGGCTTCCTTTTCGTTATGTAATAGCGTTTCCGCATACTGATGCGCTCGGGTCAACCATTGTTCTATTCGAATTTCGTCGGCTAGTTTGTAATCGGGTAATCCGGATTGTCTTTTCCCCGTTGCTTCACCACTTCCACGAAGTCGAAAATCCTCGTCAGCAATTTTAAAGCCATCTTCTGTCTCCCTAAGAAGGGATAATCTTCGTTTGGCGATATAGCTTAAAGGTTCATCGTGAAGAAGCAGGCAATAGGATTGTTTGTTTCCTCTTCCAACTCTTCCTCTAAGTTGATGAAGTTGTGCCAATCCAAACCGTTCAGCATGTTCGATAATCATAATGGAAGCATTGGGGATGTCCACGCCAACTTCAATAACGGTTGTGGCAACCAAAATGGACGTTTTTCTTTTTTGAAAATCTTCTAAGGCCTGCTGCCTAACGTGGCTTTCTTGTCTTCCGTGGGCTAATCCAACGGAAGAGGGTCCAAAATACGATTGCAATGCATGGAAACGGTCTTCAGCTGCTGCCAAATCAAGCACCTCACTTTCTTCGATGAGGGGACATACCCAAAAGATTTGGCTACCGTGTTCAAGTGCACGGCGTAAACCTTCCAATAATTTATCTAAACGATTTAAAGAATGTAAAGACGTTTGTACGGGTTTTCGTCCTATTGGTTTTTCTTCAATACGTGTCATTTGAAGTTCACCCCAACGGGTCAATAAAAGGGTCCTTGGAATGGGTGTAGCCGTCATGACCAATACGTCTGTGTGTTGACCTTTATCCCCTAAGCGAAGGCGCTGCTCTACACCAAAACGATGTTGTTCATCAATAATAACCAAAGATAGATTTTTAAATGAGACGCTTTCTTGGAAGAGGGCATGTGTCCCTACAATAATGTTACTTTCTCCACTTTCTATTTGACTCAACACCTCTTTTCTTGATTTGCCTTTGATGCTGCTGCTGAGATAAGAGATTTTAACATCCGTTAACGACGCGAAGGTGGTATAGTGTTGAGTAGCTAGTATTTCGGTTGGGGCCATAATGGCGGCTTGATAGCCTGCCTCAACCGCTTGAAGGGCCGCCATAAGCGCGACAATGGTTTTTCCAGAACCAACGTCCCCTTGCAATAAACGCAGCATGCGATTGGGTCGTTCTAAATCGTGTTTAATTTCATTAAATGCTTTTATTTGTGATTGAGTAAGGGTAAATCCAAAACGCTGAAGCGTAGGGGTAATTAAACGTTGGTTTCCTATGAGGGATCGTCCTGAGCTTGTTGCTGTGGATCGTCTTGCCCGTCCTAACGCCAGTTGATCCGCTAAAAGTTCATCAAAAGCTAAACGTGTACGAGCACGACTGGCGGCTGCGTCATAGTGTTGATGTTCAAACAAATGGGCAAAATCGCTGGGAAAATGCAAAAGGTGCAATGCTTCTTTAAAACTTGGCCATTGTTCGGTTTTTAAGAAAGAGGGAGTTATCCATTCGGGCAATTCTGTAAAATGGTTGAAGGCAGATTTAAGGGCTTTTTGCAAATTTTTAGAAAAAAGTCCTGCTGTTAAAGGCCAAACTGGTTCAATGAGAGGGATATTGTATTCTTTACTTGCATTTTCTACATAATGAGGATTGGTAAATTGTATATGTTTGCCATTCCTCTCTGCGATGCCAGAAACAAAAATTGTTGACTGTGGGCTTATTTTTCTTGCTTGCCATTGAGAAAATAAGACAATATCTGCATTGCCTGTATTGTCTGTGGCGTAAATATGCCAAGGTTGTTTACTACGCTTAGGTTTTTCAATATGAATAACGTTTAGTTTTAAGGTCGCTATATTGCCAGCAATTACATCTTTTAATAAAGGACGATAGCGCCTATCTATAATTCCAGTTGGAAGATGAAACAATAAATCAATAACGCGTTTCCCATTTACCGCACGATAAAGCAGTTCGCTGAGTTTGGGACCGATTCCTTCCAGGCTAGAAAACGGGGCAAGGAGAGGGGACAGAGCTAACCGTGCGTTTGAAGATAAAAACGAAGTGTTCATAGATAGGTTTGACACTGTTAAAAAAAATAATGATAAAGGTTAAAGATGTACTCAGATCAAGATAAAGTAAACCTCGAGATTCGTAAACGTCGCTTACTGTATCAAGCCAACCATCGTGGCACTTATGAAGCTGATCTTTTGGTAGGGCGTTATGTATCGTATTATCTTGAGTCCATGAACGCAGAGCAGCTTGATGAATTGGAACGTATTCTTTTGCTTGATGATGTGGATTTGACATCATGGTTAACCGGAGCTAAGCCCATTCCGAAACATCTGGATACCATGGGGATGCTTTTAAGCATTAAGAAATTCGCTCAATAATTAAAAAGAATTTAGTAGAGGAGAGTATGAATGAGGGAAACCTCTTCAGAACCAATAAATCGTTTTTTGCCGTTATGGGGCATTCCCGAAGGATACGATGCATTCGTGTTGAAACGTTATGCAAAAGAGTGTTTTGGCAAGAAAAAAACATTAGTTCATGTTGTTCAAAATGATACGGATATTGTTCGAATTGCCGAAGTGCTTGATTATATCGGGGAACAGTTAGAAATTTTAAGTTTTCCAGCGTGGGACTGTTTGCCTTATGATCGTGTTTCTCCTAATAAAACGGTTGTGTCTGAGAGGGTGGCAACCTTAACGAGGCTGCTTGAACCTGCAACTATTCCTAGAATAGTTTTGACCACGGTTTCGTCGTTATTGCAACGCGTTCCTCCCCGTTCGGTTTTTTCGGGTAAGGAATTGCTGTTGAAACAAGGGGAAACTCTTGATCAAGAATTTCTTGAAGAGCTATTAATTTCTCAAGGTTATCATCGTACCGATACAGTAATGGAAGCAGGGGAATTCGCAATCCGTGGCAATTTGGTGGATATTTTTATTGCCGGTGAAGAAAATCCTGTTCGTCTAGATTTATTTGGGGATGAAATTGAATCCATACGTTGCTTTGATCCAATCAATCAACGTTCGATTCAAGATGTACCATCGTTGACTTTAAGACCAACCGCTGGATTTTCTTTAGACAAAGAAAGCATTGCCCTTTTCAGAACCAAGTGGCGTGATCATTTTGGTAATCACGCCACGATGGATCCCATTTATCAGGCGGTTTCCGATGGCCGACGTTATCAAGGCCTAGAACATTGGTCTGCTCTTTTTCATACCAAAATGGAAACTTTTTTTGAATATATTCATCAGGCAGAGCTTTCTTTTGCTTATCAGTCCGAAGAAGCCTTACAACCACGGTTAGAAATGATATCGGATCATTATGAAGCCCGTAAACTCCCTATAAAACCTACAGAGATTTCTTATCGACCTTTACCACCTTCGGTTAATTATTTAAACAAAGAAGAGTGGGGACATTACCTCTCTAAGTATAAAAAATATTCCTTTAAACCTTATGCTAAACCAGAAGGAGCATTTGGTATTGATATCGGCGGAAGGCCTGGGGTGGTTTTCTTTAAGAGCCTATCGGTATCAGAACGTGAACATACGTTCAGTTATTTTAAGCAACGTGTTTCAGAGTGGAAATCCGCGGGGAGAAAGGTTTTTGTTACCGCGTGGAGTAAAGGATCAAGAGAACGCATTGCCACGTTATTGAGAGAAAACAAAATTTTGTGTCATAATCTTGACACATGGCGAGAAGCTGAAACCCATAAAGTTGGTTCCGTAGGATTACTGAATTTAGGTTTGGAACGAGGGTTTGTTGCCGATGATTTTGTTTTAGTGTCCGAGCAAGATTTGCTTGGTGAGCGTGTTTTAAGACCGCATCGGCATAAGCGTAAGGCCGAACAATTTATCGCCGCCGCTTCGGAAATTGTTGAAGGGGATTTAGTTGTCCACCAAGAATACGGTATTGGTCGGTATTGCGGGTTAATTAATTTGGATATTGGCGGAGCCCCGCATGACTGCTTGCAATTAATGTATTTTGGTGAGGAAAAGTTATTTTTACCCATTGAAAATATAGAGTTGCTTAGTCGTTTTGGCTCGGATCAAACAGGGGTAGCTTTAGATAAACTGGGTAGTCCTGCGTGGCAAAAACGTAAAGCCACCATGAAGTTACGTATTAAAGATATGGCGGATGCGTTGTTGCGGACGGCAGCCGCAAGGTTAATGCGTGAAGCCCCTGTTGAAACGCCGCCCGACGGTTTATGGGAAGAATTTTGTTCTCGTTTTCCTTTTATTGAAACAGAAGATCAATCCAGAGCCATTGGGGATATTTTACACGATTTATCGTCTGGTCGGCCAATGGATCGATTGATTTGTGGTGATGTGGGCTTTGGTAAGACAGAAGTGGCACTTAGAGCAGCATTTGTGTGCGCAATGGGTGGATTACAGGTTGCCGTAGTGGTTCCTACAACCCTATTGGCACGTCAGCATTACCTTATCTTCACAAAGCGCTTTGAAGGGTTTCCTATTAAGGTCTCGCAACTTTCTCGATTGGTTACAAGCAAGGCGGCCGCTTTAACTAAAAAAGAATTGAAAGAGGGAATTGTCAATATTGTTATAGGTACGCATGCTTTATTGGCCAAAACGGTGCAATTTGCCAATTTGGGTTTGTTGATTATTGATGAGGAACAACATTTCGGTGTAGCGCATAAAGAAAAATTAAAAACCCTACGAGAAGACATTCATGTATTAACCCTTTCGGCTACGCCCTTACCTCGAACGTTGCAATTGTCATTAACGGGAATGCGGGAAATAAGTTTAATTGCCACCCCTCCGATTGATCGGTTGGCAGTCAGAACGTTTATTATGCCTTTTGATCGCATTGTGTTACGCGAAGCGTTGCAACGAGAGCGCTTTAGAGGGGGGCAAGCCTTCTGTGTGGTTCCTCGTGTACAAGATCTGCAACCGTTGCAAGAACAACTTTTGGATATTATGCCAGATCTTAAATTAGTCCAAGCGCACGGTAGGCTTTCACCTTTGGAACTCGAACGTGTAATGACTGAGTTTAGCGATGGTAAATACGATGTGTTGTTATCGACCAATATTGTTGAGAGTGGATTGGATATGCCTTCGGTTAACACGCTTATCATTCATAAAGCGGATCGTTTTGGATTGGGTCAACTTTATCAATTAAGAGGACGCGTGGGTAGAGGTAAGCAAAGGGGATACGCTTATTTAACCTGGCCACAAAATCATCTGTTAAGTAAAAATTCCGAGAAACGCCTCGAAATTATGCAATCGTTGGATAATCTTGGTGCAGGGTTTACGTTGGCTTCGCATGATTTGGATTTAAGGGGGGCTGGAAATCTTCTAGGGGAAGAGCAATCGGGTCACATTCGAGAGGTGGGTGTTGAACTTTACCAAAAAATGTTGGAGGAAACCGTTGCTCAGCTAAGGGCAGAACGAAATAATCAGCCTGTTTTGGATCAAGATTGGTCTCCTAATATTGTTCTAGGGTTACCCGTTTTAATTCCTGAAACTTATGTACTGGATTTGCCGGTACGATTGGGCCTCTATCGCCGAATTGGGAACCTTGTCTCCGAAGAGGATATTGAATCCATGCGTGCCGAACTTATTGATCGTTTTGGAAATTTACCCGATCAGGTTTCGAATTTGTTGGAAGTAGTGAAACTCAAGAAAATATGTAAGGAAATTGGTGTTCAAAGAGTAGAAGTAGGACCTAAAGGAGTGGTTATTCAGTTTTTAAATAATCAATTTAATAATCCAGCTGAACTTGTCCGATGGGTTTCAAGTTCAAAGGATAATCAAATCAAGTTTAAACCCGATGGAAAATTGGTCTATTTATGTGAAACGCCTTTTACGCAACGAATAGAACGAGCAACGTTTTTATTGAAAAAGCTTGCAAGTATCTTTGCTAAATAAGCGCATGATCTTTATTTTATAGTTAACGCATATCTATTTATTTTAGATGGTGTTGTATCTTTAAATTAGAACGAAATAAAGTCTAATGAACGTTACGGATTGCAAATATAACCTTTTAGGTACTAAGCATCCTTAACGTTTCTGATATATTGCGACGTTGGCTTATAAAGTTTTTTGATTTAAGTTTAAGTCAGTTTTTGAAATCGTACGAGGGGCAAAAAAAACCAATATGCATATTTAGCGACTTTTTTGTATCTTTAACTTTCACTTCTATCATTCTACTTAAAATTATATATTTGTATTTTTTGGTGTTCTTTATAAGTTTTTGATAGATTTAAAACAGTAATTTTAATCTTTCATGGGTGAATTGAGAGGAAGAAAATTTCATTTTGCTTAACCCAGTTATACTTAGGGATACCGCACAAATTTATAAGTTATTCATTGGGTCATCTACGATAACTATACTTACTAATAAAGTCCCACTTGTTTCAATTTCTGTTCATAAAGCATAGCTCGTATTAAGGGTATAAATTATTATAGAAATAGATAGAAAAATAACGTTGGTAAAAATAGCATACAAACTTAATGGATTGCGTTAAGTTAACTCTGCAGAACTTTTGAAGCAAGTCCAGATTAGGTGCAAGAATTACTACACTATGTGCCCTGACGAAAACTTACTTTATATAATAAAAACTTCAATGGATTTATATTACCTATTCTATAATGTAAATTTAATGAATGGAAAAAATAAAAACCAAAGTGTTCTATTTATTTCATTCAATTAGTACAGCCAAAAGGTTTTCTCATGTCTGATATTGCTTTTGCGCGTTCACTCCATGTTTTTGCTATTGTAGTGTGGATCGGTGGGGTCAGTATGGTGACGACGATTTTACTTCCGGCATTTAAGCGACATTTTCCTGTCGATAAGCGATTAGATATGTTCCAGCAAATAGAATATCGCTTTGCTATGCAAGCACGTTGGCTTGTATTTGTAGCCGGGTTGTCGGGATTTTATATGGTTTGGCGTTTAAAATTGTGGGACAGATTTGAGCAACTAAGTTTTTGGTGGATGCATGCGATGGTTTTGGTGTGGGTATTGTTTGCATCAATGTTATTTGTTATAGAACCTTTTTTTATGGATAAAAAAAGAGCAGAAGATGCCAAACGTAACCCAGTACAAACCTATAAAAGGGTTCAACGTATGCACTGGATATTTCTATTATTGAGTATCGTTACACTATTGGGTGCGGTATGGGGAAACTAAGTTAGTGAGGAAATCTTTGGTTTCTATGATCACGGAGAATAGAATGGGTATTAATCTCGACCAGTGCATCTTTTTCATCAAACGTTTTTTCAAAGGATGGCTGGATTCTTATATTCATTATTCGTATTACAAGGGACGAAGTAACCGTATTGCTTTTTGGTCATTTGCTATATTTAACGCAATATTATTAAGTATTTTTCATAGTATTGATGAATATTTTTCTTTAGTTTATCGATTTTATATAAAACAATATTATATAGATTTTCACTTATTATTTTTTATTTATTTATTAATAAGTTTTTTTCCATCAATTTGTTTGTGCATTAGGCGCTTGCACGATTTAAATTTGAGCGGTCGTTGGTTGTTTTTGGTTTTTATTCCTATGCCCTTTTTGTATTTAAGTTTCTTTTTTAGACTTATTTTTTTAATAGCTGCGAGCTATCCGAGTGATGAAACAAATCGTTTTGGACCCAAGCCTGTAGACTGTTTTACAACCTAATGCTGGTCGTCGTTACATAGCGGTACACAGTTATAGTGAAGGGTTTAGTTTTGACCTTTGCCTACCAAATTGGGATAGGAACGTTGTTAACGTTAAAAATATTATTTTCGAAGTTAACGTGCCATTTTAATGTATCTGCTTCCTCTTTTTTTCCTGCAAATTTAGCAAGAATTAACCCCATTTTTAGTTTTGAAGGAAACGAATTTGTAAGGGATATAAGTTGATCTATATGGGTGAGCTTAATGGTGCCGTTTGCAGCGTTGATTTTAGAATAAT
>NZ_CAWUGZ010000059.1:0-6237 GCF_963921845.1 Commensalibacter sp. Nvir
GTAATAATACTATTTTAATACGTGTTAATTCAGCTCGATAGCTATTCGTGTCCTTGTTATAAGAACAATTTGATTTGTAGTTATGCTTAGTATCTATGTGGTAAAATAGCTATTATAAATTTATAGTATTAATTAATATAAAAAGTTCTTAATAAGTATAGTAATTGTAAGTAAAGGTCTTTTTAAAATTAAATTAAAAATACAGGAAAACGTTTAAGTTTTTTGGTTAGAACTATAAAATATTTTTAAAAATTAATTGTTAGATTTAATCAAAATATTATAAGGTTGCACTAAAATAATTAAAAAAATGTTTAAGCCTATAGCGAAGAAAAAACATTTGGTTCATGCAAAAAATTTGATGAGACTGTAAATTTTTTACTAGCGGGGATCGCATAAGGATAAGGTAATATTTTAAAAAAATCATCTTAAGTTATAGTGGATATTAATTTCTTATTAAAAGGCAAAATAAGGAATTTGAGTATTGATTTTTACAAAAAAGCTATCTTAAAGCATATTGTTACTCTGAATTAATCCTTTTTAAATTAATGTTGTAAGAGATGTAAAAAAGCTTAATGTTCAATTAGTAATAAAAAAGTTTTTGTTGTAAAAGCCTTGGCAGAATAAAATAGTTATAGTAACAAAAAACGAATATTAAGTATACTACTTCGAAAAATACCGCTTTTGGAGAAGTTGAAGAAATATTGATTTTTTAAAAAACAACTTATAAACTTGAAAAAACCTTTTTCAATATGAATAGTCACGTAGGTTTTAAAAAGATATAAGGGGTTGTAAACTCCTGCCAAATAATTTTTCAATTGAGCAAGGGATGTTTATAAAATTAATACTAGGTGTAATCGTTTTTTAATTCGCTACTTTTTTTTAATATACTTAAAGCGATTTAAAAAGTTGCCTTAAGACTAAAAATAAGATTATTTACGAGTAATTAAATTATCTCTACGCTTTGTCACATATACTATTCTAATTTATTACATTGAGTTGGTCTTGTGTTTTGCAGGGGAGGGATAAGAATGAAGCCTAAATTACTTATAGTAATGGCTTTAAGTAACTTTTTATTTTTTACGTCTCAGTTATTAGCAGCCTCCTCTACTGAAACAATATTTCAAATACCTCTAAATTCATTTGATCCTTTTTTATTACAAAAAAAAATTGATGGTGCGTATGATTTAAAAAATCAATCTTATTTTGATTATAATCTTTACCATAAAAGCTCTTTATTTCATAAGCGGATGGAAGAAGTTAATCTTCCACCTTTACCTAATTTATCTTACGAAGACGCTCTTAAAGAAGCAAAAAAACTTATTATTGTATTGAAAAGTTTTGTGCGTAATGGACTGACTTATAATACTCTTCAAAAGAGGAGATGGATTAGTCTTGCAAATTATGAGTTGGAAAAAAATGGATTTCATCTTGAACGAACTCAAATTTTAACGGTTGTTGACCGCAATCCTAAAATACAAAACCTATGCTTTATCCTTGCTTTTCCTAAATACAAAGGAGATTGGATAGTTTTAGGAGGGGATAAAATATCTACAGGATCATCTTATCGTAAGCTTTATTATATTACCCCTACAGGTGTTTTTGTAAATTCGATTGATCGTTTTGGATATCGAGCTCTTGGTACTAAAAATAAATTTGGCATAAAAGGCAACGGTATCAAAGGAATGCGAGTATGGGACTTTGGTTGGCAATGGGCACAAAAAAGTTGGTTATCTAATCAAAAAGGGCAAATTCGTTTAGAGATGCATGCTACGGATCCTGTTTATCTTGAACATCGCTTGGGTCATCCTGCTTCGGAGGGGTGTATAAGAATATCGGCTGGAATGAATCGTTTTATTGATCAATATGGTCTTATTGATGCTCTTTTTACCCAAGCTGCTCAAAAAAACAAACGATATGGTGCTATTTTTTTGAAAGGAAAAAAAAGATCTCCTTTAGCCGGCCAATTTTTAATTGTTGTTGATTCCTCAGAAAAACAAAATAAAACATAATTAATGAATTTTATCATTTGGTGAGGCCGTCAAGATTTCTAAACAATTACGTTTTTGATAAACAATGGCTAAAGAATGAATAGATTGTAGTTGTTCAATAAGCTTTTTTTTCTTTTCAAGATCATACCGTGCTGCTCCGCAAATGTTTTGAATACTGTTAGGTGAATTTTTGTGCAGACTTAAAATTTTTAATACAGCTTTTGGATTGATGTAAAGAGCTTTGATTAACGTTTTTTTTAATTGTAATTTTATTGGAGAGGGTGCGTATTTTAAGAGAGAAGGGGTTATATTTATCCAGTCAACACGACCGGTAGCTATATTTTTTAATATAAAATTCCATTGTTGATGTTTGGAAATTGCATGAATGGTTTTTAAGCCCCCATCAATTTCAATAAGCAAGTCCAATTTTTGAGGAGTAAGCGAGTGATACATTTCAACCTTATTATTTTTTAAATTATCTTTTTGTGGCTGTACATATTGTGTAAACATCGTTGATTTGGCTTGAGAAAAAATAATTGTTGTCCATAAAATTGGGAAAATTAAAAAAAAATAACGGGTAAAAAGAAAAAATTTATTTAACATAATTGTTTCGTTTGAAAGTTCAATTTTGTAACATAAAATTGTTTACTTAAAAAATGGCAGAATAATGATATAAATTAGCTAATATACAGCATATTAATTCTTCAAGTTTATTTTAGGAGTATATTTACAGTGACCCTTAATTCCAAAGAAGCGAAAAAATTAAAAGATTATCTTCAAACTAAATTGGGTTGTCATCATTTAACAATAGCTTTACCTAAAAAGGCAGGTCAGCCTGCAGAATTATGCTTAAAAAATGGTGAAATGATGGAATCAATAGGAACGATTTATCGTGATGCAGAAGACGGAGACGTATCTTTTGCTATTTCGCTTACTGTTCTCGAAGAAGATTTAAAATAGACTACGTTTTATTTTAGCAATAAAGAAACGTATTGTTTTGAAAACTGTATGGAGGTTATTTTCCATGACCATTTTTTCAGCTTCATTGTGATTTGCAAAGGAGGATTCATTTCATTTTGAGAGCTTTGAAAAGTGGCTCTTATTTTTATAGGAGATTTAAAAGTTACTTGGGTTTTTAGTAATACTTCGACTATTTCTTTAAATTGGAACGTATTAGTTTTTTTTTTATTAGTGTGGAAAGAAACTAATAAATTTTCTAACCGATGAGGGGTTAAGGATGCGTCAATCGTATTATTAATTGCGGAAATAGCAAAAGAATCCCCAAATTGTGGCAGTTCGTTTTGGGAGGTTGCCGGATTATCCATAATTGCTTGAATTAAATCGTGGCGAAGATTGTTTTTAACCAACGTCCAATCCATACAGGATAAAAATTTTTGTGTGTTATGGGTTTGAACGGCTGCAGTGATAGACCACAGGGTAACGTAAGGATAAGTAAAATAAAACGTAGAAAAAGCTATTATAAAAAAAATTATCGGCCATTTTTTGGAAGTAAAAATAATCATTTCGATAACTCTATCATTCGTTAAAAGGATGGTAAAAAATAGAATTAAGAGTTAAATAAATTCTGATTCTAACCATATCAGAAACAGGTAGTTAATTAAATACGAATGAATTTGCATTCGCAATTTTTAAATACTATGTTGTTAATCTTATTTTTAAACAGTATTCCATTATTAACGATCGAAAAAAGAATTTTAAATGAACGATTAACATCATTTTGTTGTTATATTATATAAAAGAGACGGTTTTGATACAGTGAGCGTAGTTTTAGAGAGTTTAAACGTAATGAAATATTTATGTCCCAGCTTGCTATTAAAACGTTATATTTTTTTGTTTAGGTTTAGTGTTGTTTTTTTTACGAGTGTTATGTTAGGATTTTTTTGTTTTACAGGGATAAGTTTTGCCCAACACAACAGTAATAAAATAACCCATTATGAAGTAAAAAGAAAAAACCATAAGACGTTAATTAAAAAAAGCAAAAGAATTAAAAAAGTCAAAGCAACTTCTAAAGTTTCTCCTCTGAATCATACGTTAAAAGCAGGTCCGTCAGTTGGAGAAACCGTAGTACCACAAACAACAATAGCGAAGGCCGCTGAAACTGAAAAAGGTACGGTTACTGGATTGCCAATTCCCCGCTTTTTATGTTTACGAGCCGATGAAGTTAATATGCGTAGTGGACCTGGTACGAGATATCCTATTATATGGATTTATCATCGTCGGCATATGCCTATGAAAGTTATTCGAGAGTTTGATAATTGGCGTTTAGTTGAAGATATTGATGGTCAAAAAGGCTGGGTTCAGCAAGCCATTTTGTCTGATAAACGCACTTTTATTATTAAAGGAATACCCCTTTCGACGAAGATAGACGCAGTAAATTTTAACGATTCTCAAAACAACACTACAAAAGAAGTGGAACATACTGATAGTCTTATTATTGGTTATATTGCTGACAAAAATTCTATGCAATTATCCAAAGATAATATTATTTTAAAGAAATTGCCACAAGATCAAGCCGACGCAAAAGCCATTTTAAAGCCAGGCGTTGTAGGGGATATAAAGGAATGTCCAGCAGGTTCTGAATGGTGCAAGGTAGCTGTGAAAGATATTGAAGGGTGGATTCCTCGTGAAGTTATATGGGGTACGCTTCCTCAAGAGAATGTTCAAGTTCATTAAATAATGCAACATTGAATTTGGAACAATTGATTTAATTAAATCCAATTGTTTTCGTATTAATTGAATATTAAGGAATAAAATAAATGATCGATAAGTCTAGTTTGTTGAGAAGTCGCCGTACTAAAATTGTTTCAACGCTTGGGCCAGCCTCCTCAACGAAAGAAATGATACAGACTTTATTTCATGCGGGCGTTGATGTGTTTCGTTTGAATTTTTCTCATGGCACGCATGAAGATCATGCAGAACGTTATCAAATTATACGTGAATTAGAAAAAGAGTCTGGCAAGGCCATTGGTATTTTGGCTGATATTCAAGGACCTAAGCTGAGAGTCGGTCAATTTGCTGCGGGCAAAATCGTACTTAAAACGGGGAGTACTTTTCGTTTTGACTTAGACCCAACAATGGGCGATGAGCATCGCGTGTGTTTGCCCCATAAAGAAATTGTAAACAGTGCAACGCCGGGTTGTCGTTTATTACTTGATGATGGAAAATTGTGCGTGGTTGTCCGTAAAGTAGGTTCAGATTTTATTGAAACTGAAGTGGTCACCGGTGGAACACTTTCAAACCACAAAGGGGTCAATGTGCCCGATATGGTTTTGCCCATTCCAGCTTTGACTGAAAAAGATCATATTGATCTTCGTTTTGCGTTAAAATTAGGAGTTGATTTTGTAGGACTTTCTTTTGTACAGCGTCCAGAAGACGTGTTAGAAGCAAAGGAAATCGCAGATGGGCGTGCTTGGATTGTAACCAAAATGGAAAAACCTCAAGCGATGCAAAATCTTGACGCTATTTTAAATGCAACGGATGCGGTTATGGTTGCACGCGGTGATCTAGGGGTGGAAATGCCTCCAGAAGAGGTTCCTTTGGCACAAATTAAAATTATACGTACCGCACGTAGCTTAGGTAAACCAGTTATCGTCGCAACACAAATGCTTGAAAGTATGATTAGTGCTCCAACGCCTACAAGAGCGGAGGCTTCTGATATTGCGACTGCGGTATTTGAAGGAGCCGACGCAGTCATGCTTTCAGCCGAGAGCGCTGCTGGTCAATATCCCAAAGAGGCAGTGACCATCATGGACCGCATTATCAGTCGTGTAGAAAAAGATGAGGAGTGGCGTAAATTAATGGACGCTACCCGTGAACAACCTCAGCGTAATGTTGCGGATGCTATTGTTGCAGCGGCAGAAAAAATTTGCCATACTTTAGATACTGCTGCTGTTGTTGCTTTTACCCGTCGCGGTAAGACGGCTCAACGTATGTCTAGAGAACGTCCAAACTCTATGATTTTTGGTGTAGCGCCAACTTCAGAAGTGGCTAGAAAATTGGCTTTGGTTTGGGGGGTACATCCTTACCATTCTTCAAAAGTTGATGATCCTGCTTGTACCGTAGAAAATATGCTCTCTGAATCTTTAAAAATAGTTCATGAATATAAAATTGTTAAAGAAGGGGATCGTATGGTTGTTATAGCAGGTATGCCTTTTGGTAAAGCTGGTAGTACCAACCTTATACGCGTTGTGGATATTAAAGAATAGTGTAAAAAAGGGAGATATATATC
>NZ_CAWUGZ010000060.1:0-39296 GCF_963921845.1 Commensalibacter sp. Nvir
GATCACCGATCCCGGCCGCGACCAAGGCAAATGCTTTAAAATTACCGAAATGTCTGCCTTTGACACTGAAAAATGGGCCGAGCACGCCATCAACGCCATCCTCCGCAACGCTTCGCACGAGGAGGCGCTGTCTTTTTTACCATTGATCTATGCCTACGCCATGCAAACCGATGCCACCACTGCAGTGGGCAATACCCTTGCCCAAGCCGAAGAGGGCAAGCAAGCCATCACCAACGCCACCCAGACCTTGGCGGTGTGCTTTGCCTCAGTTTTCTTTAAACTTCCGTTTGAAGAGCTGCTGGCCGTTACCCAGCCGTTACTCAATTGTTGTTCGATTTACCTCACCCCTGGTCAGCACGATCTGTGCGATCCTATCATGAACAACCCCAACCAATATATCGAGGAACCCTCGACCTTTTTCACCTTGAAACGGGAGGGGTTTAAACTGCATACCGATTTTTTTATGAACGCCGCCAAGCGGTATTTAATCGATTACCTGCGCAAGCAGGACAATCGGTAATGCAACTGAGGTGGCACTATACTCCAAATATTCCCTACGCTATTCATCAAGTTATTCGTGGAAAAATAGCCAGTTTGCAAGAGTTAAAAACGATTTATGGCGTAAAAGATTTGTATGAATTGACAGAGATTCTTTTGATTGATCAATATAACGAAGTATTGCTGTGCAATCATAGTTCAAGGCAAAACTGATTAGGCTGTTTCGGCATTTAAAATTTTGCAAGTTAAAATGTGGGGCTGACAAATTGTTTAGATAGGAACTAAGCGTTATGGCACTTATGGAAGACCAATTAACGATCAAAGTGGGCGGTGATTTTAGCGATTTTTTAAAAGAATCCCATAAAAGCCAATCGGTGCTGGATCGACTGTTTGCGACGGGTCAGCGTCATTTGTCTACGCAAGGCGAAGCCATTTCCCGCCTTAATGAGTCGCTACGAACGAGACAAGTTGCTATCGATAAAGGGTTGCAACGTCTATTTGAAAACGATAAAGCCTTTAACGCTTTAAAGCAAAGCAGTGCCCAAGCGCAGCAGCACTATATTGCGAAACTTAAACAACATCACGTGCAAGAAAACCGCTATTTTATACCCAGCGGTCAGCCGCAAGGGCAAAATGAAGGAGGGTTCAAAAATCTGGGAAAAGCCGTGGCAAATTTTGTAATTCTTGACGGAAAATCTAAAACAGCCAGTCGTTTCCAGGAAAAGAATACGTCATTGCCCGGAACATCTCCTGGTGCTAAGGTAAAGGAGCAGGGGATTTCGTTCTTTGATCAATTGTTAACCCAAGCGAACACGCCCCTTTCTGCGCAAGAACGTACGAAAGTTTATGAGCATTTATCGGATTTGCATCGACGTTTAAACGAAAGTCCAGACAAGTTAACCCCAGCTGAAAAGAATGCTTTGGCACAATTCCCTAAAATAGGGGGTCAAGATAGCACGTTGCATTTTCTTCAACACACCTCGTTGGAAGGTTTTATAGAACGTTTGCTTGCGGCGTCCTCACGGTACGGGCAAGTGTTGACGGTGGATAGCAAGCAAAAACAAAAGACATTGGAGCCGCTGTTTCAATCCGCTTTGTTTACCAAAGCGGTGCTATCGGGCAAGTCGGCGTCTGCAACGGTTTCGTCCCGTTTGCCATCTCAGCCTGGGCAAGAAAAACTCTTGCCAGAAAAGACACGAGCGGTAATCGAAACGTTTGCAGAACATGCGCCGCAAGCGGGGCAATTTTTTGACGCGTTAAGTCATTTTTTAGACCGACACGATGAAATGGCCGTTACAATTGAACACTTGGCTAAGCTTGAGCAATTGTTAAGTGGGGTAAACCCAAGCGCGCAGGCTCGTGCTGCTTCGTCTGTTAATCGCCCGACTGTGGGAACGCCGTTTCTGCCTGTAAAGACGCTGCAATCGGCTCAGACTCAATTGGCGCGCTTTTATCGTAAAAAACTTGGACAGTGCCAGGTTCTTCTTTGCCAGGTTTTTGGAATGAAGGCATCCATGGGGCTAATTTTGGTAATAGGGGGGATACCGGCGCGATTGCAACGTTTCGTGAACTCGCAAAAAATAAAGGCCAAAGGAAAGGGAGAGAAAATTTTGTGCTTCGCACCGCACACACCCAACGCATTCCAACAGGACGGACATCCACTCTGCATGAGCAGGTAAGCAATCAGGAACTCGATCGTAGAATACAGAAAGTATATACAATTCTTACGACCGATAAAAAATATGGCTTTGTGTTAACACCACAACAAGCCACCGGCATGATTGCCAACCTACTGGGTGAAAACCGCACGTTAGACGTGCATCAATTCGGGGATAGGGGGCATGCTTTGGGGATCGCTCAATGGAGGGATGATGGAACTCCAAAAAGACAAAAAATATTTAAAGAGGCTTTTCATCACGATATGCGCTTGTCATCTTTAGAGGAACAAGCTCGCTTCATTTTATATGAATTGGCTCATAAAGAAAGCCATGCAAAAAAAGAAATTATGAAGACACGAACCGTTAAAGAGGCTGTTGATTCAGCTGTTGAAAAATACGAAAGACCTCAGTCTCCATCAAAGGATAAAGCAATAAGAGAGAAAAATATACCGCGGGTACAAGAAGCATTGCAGCACTTAGGACGACAGGTGTATTTGGATCGAAAACGTGATGTTGCCTTGTATACAAAAAGGGATGTATCCAATACCAAGCAGCCTTCTATGACCACCAACCACGTATCCATTGTGGTGAATGCACCGCATGCCAATGCCCATGAGGTGGCAGAGCGTTTAGAGGATCATTTTCGTAACTTAAACGTTGCCGGTGTAAGCGCGGTGGGATGAATGAAATGTGCGTACAAAACAAACGCCATGCAAGGGATTTGTTTATTGAGCGTTTGGAACCAAATGGTAAAGCGCATACTCTTGGTTTTTATACAAGAGATCGCCTTGGTGGCAATTTAACAATTTTAATGCTGGAACATTATTTTCTTCCTTATTGTCGGCTTTTACAAAGCCGATTGTTTTGGGATAGCATGTTCCATCTTGTTTACAATACGATACAGGTTCCTCTTGATAGAAAGTGATTTTGGCGATGACTAAATCCTTAACGATGGTTCCCGCGCTGATCATAAAAAAAGCATTGTTCATGAGGGCAACGGTTTGCAATGCCACCGCTTGACAAGAAGGGGACTGGGCGAAACTTTGAGGGTAAAAGAGATTCATCAATAACCCAAGAACGAGATATTTTTTCAATGAACTATTCCTTATAAACGCAGGATAGGCAAAGCCATAAAATTTTTCTTGCAGCATATTAAGAGTAAATTTCACGCAAAACGTAATCAAAGCTCGTATCATCTTGAAAGGATATGTCGCCTACCACACAGTTGAGGAACCGCACTGTGGGAATATTTTTCGTTACCATTTTGGTGTCATTATTCCACACGCTAATTCTGTAAGGATAGCAATTTCCGCCATGTTGACAAACGTAACTATTATGGGTTTCTTTATCCACTCTTAAGGTTGTCACTCCTCCTAGTGTTGAGCCTTTGGCCATAAAGTTACTAGGTTCTTCCATTGCTGCAACGTCTTGTAGAAAAACAATTTGACATGCATCGTCATCTTCCACTCGTTTTGCCCATGTGTTTGTAGTACTTAATATACAGATCATACCGACACATAACCATTTTAACATTGTTATTTCCTTTACGTTTTAAGAACGATCCATTCTTAAGCAAAACATTATGGGATGGGTTGCAGGTCGTAAACAGGTTCACCTTGGTTAGCATCGTCGTTGGATGCCACGTGGACAAGTTTGCAATTCAGTAATTTGAGCGCAGGCGCTTTTGTTTGTATGATTTTGGAAGGGGTACCCTCAGCATTTAGTTCACCCCCAACGATATCAAGTGTATAGAGGTAACAATAGCCATTGGCTTGGCATAAAGTTTCGTAATAATCTTCTTTATACGCCATCACAATGGATAAATTATCAATGATGGTCCCTTTACTGACTATATTTCTAGAATCATTGATTGCTATGGTATCGTGCAAGGCAATGGCTTTACACGATAGGGCTTGCGCAAAAGAGGGGCTTAACAAAAAAACAGCCATTAGCCCCGTAAAAACCCAGTATTTCATCGTTTCACTCCGTTTACTGAAGGAAAAAACAATTTAAAAATTGTTTAAGGATCAAGCAATCGTCTAATCGTAACGTCAACGTCTTCATACGAAATGTTTCCAACATGGCAATCAATCAGAGCAATGGCGGGAATATTGGACGTTGTTTTATGGGTTTGGGCATCCCAATAATTGATCGTGTAGGGATAGCAACCACTTCTACTTGCACAAAGGGACATTGCATTGGTTTTTTTATCGGTATAAAGCGACGTAAGATCTGTAATGATGGTTCCAGGGGTTATTAACCTTTCGGTGTAACCGTTTGCAAACAAATTGTGCAGCACGACCCCTTTGCAGCCTGTCTCTTGCGCGTGGGCAATTGCGGGTAAAATCAACAGCATTAGACTTAAGATAATGTGCTTTGCCATATTGATCGCTCCTTTACCCAAAGAATATTTTTTCATGCTTGGATAAACAAGAAAAGGTTTGGACTTCACTTGATTTTTACCGTTTGAAATAATGTAAGTTTTACTTACCTTAAAAAGGGTTGTCTCGATCCGCTCACAGGCCGCTTCAACAAAGTAGAGGCCTTACCCAACGTCATTTTCACCATTAATACATGGATAACGGGTAGAATAATGAAATTACAGCTTACATTATTTAAAAGCTTTTCGGGCAAAGAAGGCAAAAGAAACGTTTTTCCTAGCAAGAACAAAGAACCTTCAAATCCTTCAAACGAAGGCGATGGGGCACTTTAGGCAAGGGTGATGATGGTGTGAAAACACCGAAAGAAACGATGAAGACAAAAGAAAAACCAAAGTCAGCATCATCCGATTTGAATGATGTAAGCTCTTGGTACACTGCAAGGTGACTTCATATCCCACACTCAAAGACCTATTTAACGAGGTACATGATTCATTCAAAGCATTTCTTGATATTTAACACATAAACCATGCTAAAAAATGGAAGAACAGCTTACATTATTTAAAACTAACAATAATGCGACGCCTAAATTTTTTGCTTTTTCCATCATAAAAACCAGACTTATAACACTTCCCCTTGATAAGCCAAACCTAGAGAGTTGGGCGATTATAGAACGATGAGGTTAAACACATAACCAAGATCGGTATGGGGGCTCATCCTTTAAAAACCAACGTTAAAATTTTTTAATATATGATCGTTTGAGACCTCAACTGTTTGACGCCAATTTACCCTCATATCTTAAGGTAAGGTAAGACTATGAGAGGGGATTTTATAGGAGTCAAAGCAATGTATATGCCTCTATAGACGAGTACCACTAGTTGATTTACGAAATTTAAGAAAAAAGGCTGAGAATGACAACGTATTATGCAGGGTAACGCCTTTATTTAGACCACTAAAAACGAGTTAATTTCGTTCATTAAATTAAGACCCATCTTAGCCGATGGGTTTTAAAAATGATATCAATACTGTTTTTTATAAATTATAGAGACTGAAACTTTACCAAAGTTTAAGTTCTTGTGTTTTTATCTGGTCACATTATGCAACTATAATATTAACTGATATTTGAAAATAAATCAATAAATTTTTAAATATTTTAGATCATTAACGAAAAAAATCTTAATGTTTATTTTTTTAAGAGAACCTATTATGAAAAATTTATTTAATAAAACTTTAAAAAATGTCTTGATTGTTGGGACAATAATAAGCTCAGCAGCACTTTCCCATAACGCACTATATGCACAAACCACAGATTATGCGACCATAGCAAATAAATACAAAGCCGATGCAAAACAAGACTAATGCATTCGAACCTTTTATAATTCTGACTTAATTGGAATTGGTGACTGTACTGGTCAAGGAGGAGCAACCGATTACACGTCGATGAGGCTCTGGAAAGCTGAAAAACAGTCAAATGGATATTATTTATTAAAAAATAAATACAGAAAAGATGCAGTTAAAGGGGAATGTTTAAGAACATTTAATGGAAACAATAAAGTGGAGTTCGGAGATTGTACCGCGAAGGGGGGTCCTCTTGATTACACCTCGATGAGACTTTGGAGTATTGTTGAAAATGGTAATTATGCCCTTTTGAATAATAAATTTAAGCAAGATGCTCAAACGCAAAGCTGTATACGAACCTTCAACACCGATAATTCGATTTCAATCGGTGACTGTACTGGTAAAGGAGGCGCAACCGATTATACCTCTATGAGGTTGTGGACATCGGATGCATTTCCTTTTGCTAAACCCTGGGGGCCGACGGGTATAGTAGGAATACCCTATACTCTGCCAAATGTACCACAATCTGGGTTTGATCAGATATCTTTTCCGATTAAGGTGCAAACCTCTCCCCAAGCAGCAGGCTTTTATTATGCGATGCAATACCAATTTATGAATGGAAATTCAGCATATATCGGTTTACAGCCAACAGGAAAAGATACAGGATCAGCTGTATTCTCTGCATTTGGAAGTGGGGTAACCCCCATAGATACGAATTGTACGGGATCGGCGGATGGTGGGGCAGGTTCTAGTTGTTCAAAAACGATAAATTTAATTTTTGGTCATACGTATAATGTAACGGTCAAAAGAGATGCTACAAATCAAAAAATATGGAGAGGTTATGTCAAGGATACTGTAACGGGAGACACCAATGAAATAGGAGCGTGGCAACCCAAAGACGGCTCAAAAGGACTTTTAGCTTCTAATTTGGGTTTTGTGGAATACTACCCACAAATTAATGCATGTTCAAAAATACCCTCTACCCAAGTTTTCTTTGGTCCTCCAACAGCCAATTCAACAGTGTCAGGAACGCTTGCAACCCCTTATACCTATGGCAAATGCAAGACCCTTGTTGAGTTTAATACTCAGAAAAGTGGCACTGGCTGGAACATCAGTGTGAAAGGAAAAAGTAATCAATAAACGTTGTATCGTTGTTTAGGCAGCTATGTTGCGGTGATGCGGGGCGAAACTTAAGAGATTATAAGTTTATGAAGTTAAAGGATACTCATACAAGAATGTAAAAAAACTCTATAGGTTTACGTTTTCACTAATCTCTGAATGGTAAAACCCTCATCCCCAAAATAGCAAAGGAATAACGACGATATTTATTTGATTTAAAAGCCATTATTTTGGTGGGACTGTATAGGATGTTTGTCATTCCTTAATCCCACCCATCTAAGGGCTATAGGCTTGGCACTTTAAGTAAAATTTTGAGAACAAACAACCCCTTCAGGACTAGAGGGGATCGATCCCTTTGGGTTGAATAATTCAGTACAGAAGACGGCAGCCCTTGAAATTATACCCTATCCTTTACATCAGTATCATATGGACTTCGTTTTTTTTAATCTAAAAATTATGTATCGTATAATGGGTAAGTGACATTTGTGCGCAGAGCGTAATGTTATGTTTACGTCAAAAATCATCAAGATAGATACACGAGGGATTTTGCGTTGTTTGTTCTTGGCGTATTGGTTATGCTTGCAACCTATTTAAGGTGGACCATGCACACAGAGAACGAAACCATAACAATTTAAGATGAATAATATGATGGTTGCGGGTCATTTTCAATGCACCAAGCAAGCAAGGAGTAACGATGAAAAAAATTTTTAAGATAATAAGTATTGTACTTGGGGTTTTGATTTTAGCGGGTGCGCTGTGGTGGTTTTTTGGGCGTAATTCGAATGCGCTGTGGCACATTGTCGATCAAGAGTGCGTGCCCAATCAACAAAAAAACGGCAATCCATCCCCATGCATTAAAGTTGATTTAGAACAACATTACGTGTTGTTTAAAGACAGTGCGGGTCCTGATCAAGATTTGGTAATGCCGACCGATAAGATCAGTGGCATTGAAAGCCCAATATTGCAAACGGACCGAGCATATCCTTATTTTTCTGACGCTTGGGATAATCGTTCTCATCTGTCCGTTGAGGCGGGCAAACCCCTCAAAGATCAGTGGATTGCCTTGGCAATTAATTCGAAATACGGTCGTTCTCAAAATCAATTGCATATCCATGTCGCCTGCTTGCGTCAGGATGTGTATAACGTGCTGAATGAAGAAGCACAGAGTTTGGATCAAGATTGGAAACCTCTGGCAAAAAAATTAGTGGGTCATCAGTACCTAGCAAGAAAATTGGCAGGAACGGATTTAACCAAAGAAGATCCTTTTCATTTATTAAATCGTTATGCCGTTGAACATGGGGATGCCATTGGCGATTATGGGTTGGCGTTGACGGTAAATGCACAAGGGGAAATTATTTTGTTGGCGACGCGTCTCAATCTGTTAAGCCTTGATTTAGGTTCGGCCAGCGAGATTCAAGATCACCAGTGTGCGGTTGCCAAGTAATTAAAAACAACGCCGTCTAATGGTTTTAATTGCATCTATGCACTCGGTCTTTTGATAAAACGGGGGCATTTTCGGTTTCCATTAGGAGAGCGATATTTTTGGTGTTTTGCGTGGGCACACGGTTTAAACCATCGTTTATCGCCCCCGTCATTTGGGTTTATTGCATACTGAATGAAACCTTTATACATTATAACCCTTATTTTTTCCTATTTTAAACAGCAAGTTCCCCCTCGTGCATGTTGCAAAATGAGTGGGGAGTGAACGAAATTACTTAAGCTAAAATACTCAAGTAATTTTATCCATCGACTGTTTGGTTTCGTTCCATATGGGATGAAACCGTTTATACACCATAATCCTTAATTTTTTCCTATTTTGAACAGCAAGTTCCCCCTCGTGCATGTTGCAAAATGCGTGGGGGGTGAACGAAATTATTTACGCTAAAACACTCAAGTAATTTTATTCGTGTGCCATGGTTTGTGCACGTCACAACGCCGTCTTAGGGCGTTGTAACTTTATCCGATGCAATAGATGGCATGATTTATTTTTGTTTTTAACGAAAGCGCTTTGGATCAGGCGACAAATTTAAAAACAAAAATGGTCAGGCTTCATTTAGATCATACATTTTAATCTAAAAGTGATTTTACCATTATAATTTTAATGAGGAGTTTTCATTATGAATACGAAAAACAATGCGCATTTAAGTTCAACACCCATCCCTGGTTCTTCCATTTTAAATAAAAAACCAACGACACCCGTGGTAGGAAGTGCCAAAGGAGTGAATGCTTACTATTTTGTGGATGAGGCGGGTGGATATTTTGTGAAAATGAAGAGCACATTTACGGTACCGAGTATTCCAACCGATACTTCAGGAAGTTATTTAATCCTTTTGTGGATGGGGATAACTGGTTATAAAGGAGGACTGCTTCGCCCCGTTCTTGTTTTTGATAGCAATCGTTCGACTTGGTATGCGCAAACCATGGCTTCCGCTACTACGGGTAGTGGCATCCCTGATCAAAAAGGAACCGCTTTCGATGTTTCTTCAGGTACCGAATTAACAGGTGTGATTGAATTTACAGGTCAAACCGCTGCGGGGCAATACAATTATAAAATCTCTTTTGAAGGCCATCCCGACGAGACCAGTTGTACCCAAATATTGGATTATCCCGCTATTTTTTCATATCTAGAGATTGAACCTTATAGTGTTACCAATCAAGATCAATTTCCCGAAGAAGGTAGCTTCGACTTCACACCCATAGACGTGTATACAAATCATGGTCAAGTTACCAACCCACGTTGGGAATCCGATAATCCTAAGGTTCTTATTTCAAGCAACTGGGTCTCGTTACCGTATTGGAACGGGCTGGCTTAATTGGAAAATTCTCTTGAATTTTAAGTAGCGTATAAAAACTGGCTTAAAGATAAAAACAAAATAGAGCTGGGTAAGAACGTCATCGTTTAACATTAAGGGTTAATGCGTTAAGAAAAAAACCCATAGAAGAATACGGAACGAAAACAAAATACCAGTCTATTTTACACGCATAACCTCTAGGAAAGCAGTGCAAATAGATAATCATGTGTTTCTTTACATAGGATAGGCTGAAAAGAGTTTTTGGTCGTTCGCCACGTTCCCTTTTTGGCTTATCTGCTTTGAGGGGTACGGGGCTCTTTCAATGCGCGACATGGTTTGGATTTAACCAAGACGTTCTTACTTTACATCCATCACCCATCCAATTCTTGGGCTAGGATTTATTTTAGCCTATCAAGAAAGATTGTATACTTTACACCATCCTTAATTTTTAATTCCAAGTGACGCCTTGCAAGACGGTTTTTGTTTTTAACCTTATCCTCATGGAAAAACGGATAAGGTTAGAAACTTAAAACATTGGGTTTAAGTTTTTTTAATTCCATTCAAAAAAATTGTATCAACACGCTATTAACCTCAGGATATGTATTTATGGATACACAAAAGAATAATTCCCTATCAGGTTTGATTTCTAACCCTAGTACAAATAAAAAACAAAAATCAAATAAAATAGAAAGTTTTAATAGAATTAGTGCACATTATTACTTGTCGGATAATGACTATTTCATGATGTTAAAAACCATGTTAACCGTGCCTAGTATCCCAAAAGATACAACAGGAAATTATAAATTGTATTTGTTTCCAGCTCTGCAAGCACGTACTGGCGGCATCCTTAAACCTATGCTTTTCTTTGATAGTAATCGCTCCTCTTGGTTTCTTCGCACCTTAGCTTCGGCTCCTTCGGGTAGTAGCGTCCCTCATCAACAAGGGGTTGATTATGCTATTCCCGAAGGGACAGAAGTAACGGCTGTTATAAAATTAATCAAACAAACCACTTCAGGACTTTATACGTATAAAGTGTATTTTGAAGACTATCCTGAGGAGACCAGTTGTAAGCAAACCTGGAATGATCCTGCAAGTTTTGCTTTTGAGGTATTTGAGCCTGATTCTGTTACTAAAGAGGCTCAATACCCAGAAGAACGTTTCTTTATTATGGCGGATATTGAATTGATTACGAATCATGGTCTTGCACGAGAGGGATTATGGGAAACATACGACTTTAATGTGCATTATCTCACTAATAATAGTATTACATTTGGGCCTCTATAAAAGAGATTGACACAACTAGAAGATAACTTGTTTGACTGATGGCTCAAAAGTTAAATAAGTCTATTTTAGAAATGATCTAGTATTACACCCTCAAAATCTAATGCTCGATGCTATAAAACTTATAAAAACATAATGAACTATTGAAAGCTTATTGATTTTTGATCACAGCAAGCACCCAAATTCTTGGTTTTTGTCGACCCATGCTTTAGCTCCATCTGGGGACAGCGCTCCTATTCAAAATGGTGAGGAATACGGGGTTCCTGTGCGAACAGAGCTCACCGGGGTTATCGAACTTACCCACGTAGCCGATGAAGCGTATACCTACAAAGTGTACTTTGAGGGCTATCCCGAAGCGACCAGTTGTTCACAAACTTGGAATCTCCCTGCGGACAAAGTTCTTCAATATATTGAACCGTATGGTGTTACCAATCGTGACCAATTCCCACAAGAGGATGCATTTATCATAAAGGACATTTAATTGTTACGAATGAGGGCACGCTTACGGTGGTGAACTGAAAATCTGACAATTCTAAAGTTCTATGCACAACGAAAACCGTGACGCTGCCTTATGCTGCTGCGCTACCTTAGCCAGAGGAGGATTCAAAAATTTGGTAGGTCTTGTGAGGAAACGGAATATATCGTGAAAGCAGCGGTACCGTTAGGCTTTGCGCTTGGTTCTTATTACACCACAACGCCTATCCAATACTACCCACCAAAAAAATATACCTTGTTTTTGAATAAGAAACGCAGGGTAAATCTATCCTGACGTGCCGTTGTTTTAACCCTTTGTTGCCCTTACCAAGAGAATACATTCTTGCAACCCTAGGCCGTCATGATATCGGACAGCGTTTTATTCAATCTTTATGAAAAAAAGGGTGGACTAGAAAGCAAAACTTTAGGGTTAATTTCATTGATTCATTTAAGAAAATTTTATTAACACACTATTAATCTCAGGACATTTAATTATGAATACAAAAACTAATTCTTTAAAATCAACGCCCTCTATCGGTCATTTAATGTCGAATCAAAAACAGCGAGGGGGTGCGCTTAATAGCGCCAATGGATGTAGTGGCCATTGTTATCTTACCGAATCTGATGAATATTTTGTAAAATTGAAAACGACGTTTACGGTGCCAAATATTCCTGTCGATACATCCATAAATTATGAATTGTATCTATGGCCGGGAATTCAATCCGCTAAAGGGGGCGTCCTTCAACCCGTTCTTGCCTTTCATAGCACCTATCCTTCTTGGTTTTTGCATACGTATGCGATTGCTCCAAAGGGTAGTGGTACCCCCCATTAACAAGGGGCGGATTATGATGTCGCCGTGGGAACGGAATTAACGGGTATAGTGGAGTTAACGCATAAAACCGATACCTCTTATACCTATAAAGTCTTTTTTGAAGGCTATCCCGAGGAAACCAGTTGTTCGCAAACCTGGGAGGTTCCTCCCGTTGAAGCGTATCAGATCATTGAACCTTGGTTTATTATGAAACGTGATCAATTTCCACAAGAAGACACGTTGGTGATGAAGGATATTCTATTAGTGACCAATAAGGGCACGTTAATAGACGCTAATTGGCAATCTTATAATTCCAAAGTCGTGTGCACCAGCAAAACCGTGACACTGCCGTATTGGAATGGGCTGGCATAATTAGGAAACGCTTAAAAATTCTTAATGATGGGTGGCGTTGTGATGATACAGAACATATCTTGAACACATTGGCTTGCCTTACCTTTTTATCTTGATTTTAGTACAGCTCAAAGCCCCTATCGATTATATCGGATAAAAAACATAGAGTATTCTCATTGATGCAATATCAAGAAACGCAGGGGAAGTGTTTGTAACGCATCCCTGTTTTAATACTCTATTCCCCTTGCCCAGGGGTTAAACGTTTAAAACCATATCGAATAATGATCCCCAATAGCGTTTATCCCATCTTTTTATAGGGAGTGGTAATCTCACGCTGCCATCAATGTGGCAAAGGAGGATCAGCAGGGTATGTTTTAATTCTAACCCCATCCTCATTGAAAAAAGGATGGGGTTAGAAACCAAAAAACTCAGGATTAAAATCTCCAATTTATTTTAAACAAAACTATAGTAACATTTAAGGACCGTATATTTATGGATACAAAACACAATAATTCACCATCAACCCCTGTTTCAGCACCTGAAATTCTTAATTCAAAGCAAGGAAACAATACGCCAACACCTGCTGCGTCGGTGATCGCCTATTATCGTCTGGCCTCGCGCGATGAATATGTCGTAAAAATGAGAAACACCTTTACGGTGCCCAGCATCCCTACTGATTTAACACAAGAAATAGTGCTGAATTTGTGGCCTGGGCTCGAATCGGGTGCTGGCGGTCTCCTTAAAGTTAGATTGGTTTTTGATAACAGCAAGCACCCAAATTCTTGGTTTTTGTCTACCCATGCGTTTCCTCCGTCTGGGGACAGCGCTCCTGTTCAAAATGGCGAAGAATACGAAGTTCCTGTAGGGACAGAGCTCACGGGGGTTATCGAACTTACCCACGTAGCCGATGAAGCGTATACCTACAAAGTTTACTTTGAAGGCTATCCCGAAGCGACCAGTTGTTCACAAACTTGGAATCTCCCTGCGGACAAAGTTCTTCAGTATATTGAACCTTCTGGGGTTACAAATCGTAACCAATTTCCACAAGAGGATGCGTTTATCATAAAGGATATTTTAGTTGTTACGAATGAGGGTACGCTTACAGTGCTGAACTGGAACTCCGATAACTCTGAAGTTGTATGCACAACAAAAACCGTGACCTTGCCTTATTCTGCTGCGCTGGCCTAGTCAGGCGAGGATTCAAAAATTTGGTAGGCTTTGTGATGACACGCAATATATCTTTGAAAGCAGCGGTACCGTTAGGCTTTGCGCTTTGCGCTTGGTTCGTGTTACGCCACAACGCCTATTCCATACTACCCACCAAAAAAATTACATATTTTTTTGAGTAAGAAACGCAGGGTAAGGGTGTCCCAACGTGCCATGGTTGTAATCCTTTATTATCCTCGCCAGGGGATACAATCTCGAAACTGTAGGCCTCATGACATCGGACAGCGTTTTATTTAATCATTATAAAAAAAAGGGTGGGTTAGAAGCCCTAACCTTAGGATTAATTCCTATCAATTCAAACAAACTGTATTAACATTTTTTTATTTGAGGATATGTATTTATGGATATAAAAAACAATAATAATTCGCCGTTAACGCCCAATCCTGGCTCTTTCATCACAGGTAATGGGGCAAAACCATTGGGAGGCACGGCTCCGTCTGAGGCACATTTATATGTCGCAGAATCGGATGAATATTTTGTAAAAATGAAAACGACGTTTACAGTGCCCAGCATACCTACCGATACCGCAGGAAATTACTATTTGTATTTATGGCCAGGCCTTCAATCCGCTAAATTGGGCATCTTTCAACCCGTTCTTGCTTTTCACAGCACCTATCCTTCTTGGTATTTGCACACCTATGCGATTGCTCCAAAGGGCAGCAGCACCCCCCATCAACAAGGGGCGGATTATGATGTTGCCGTGGGGACAGAATTAACCGGTGTCATTGAATTGACCCAGAAAACCGATAACGCTTATACCTACAAAGTCTCTTTTGAAGGCTATCCCGAAGCGACCAGCTGTTCCCAAACCTGGGAACTTCCTGCAACCATAGCCTGGCAGTATATTGAAAATTATTATGTTACGAAACGTACCCAATTCCCACAAGAAGACACGCTGCTGATGAAAGATATTCTATTGGTAACCAATAAGGGTACGTTAATAAACCTTCCCTGGAAATCCTCTACTCCTAAGATGGTTTATACCAATAAAAAAGTAATTCTACCCTATTGGAACCAATAACATACGACGGGCTTTGTGATGAAATGCAATGAATCGTAAAAGTGGCAGCTTCCCTTACTTTAGCCTTGATTTTCGTACCGCACAAAGCCACTACCGACGATGTTCGATTAAAAACTTTAGCTTATGTTTAAGGATACTACACGTTTAGGAAACGCAGGGGAATGTATCCTAAATTGCCATTATTTTACTCTTCTATTCCCCTTGCTCAGGGATTACATTTTCTGACCCTATCGTCAAACAACACCCTACAACGTTCCGACCCCTTTTGTAGGGATGGATCATGGAGCTCTTGGTCTTTGGTAGGCTAAAATTCTGACTGCACCCAAATCGCGAACGGATGAGGGGCATAGAAAAAGAACGACGCTAGGGTTGGTCAATGGCAGGCATAGCCTGCATTGGTAGATCAATTTCATCCAAATGTATCCCTTTTATCAATGTATAGCAAAGAAGATAGGCACGCCATTTATCCAAGGGCTTTGCTTTCAAACATTTTTAACGAGAGGGGAACGTCACGCTGCCATCGTTTTGGGTGAGGGTGGCGATATGTTTTTGTGTTTAACCTTATTTTTATTGAAAAATAAGGTGGGGTTAAAACCTTAGAACCTTAGGGTTAATTCCTATCAATTCAAACAAACTGTTTTAACAATTTTTATCTTAGGATATGTATTTATGGATATAAAAAACAATAATAATTCATCGCCAATGCCCATTCCAGGCTCTTTCATTATGGGTAAAGAGGTATCGGGAAATAAAATTCAATCCGATGCACATTTTTACCTGCCCAAAGGCGAATATATTGTAAAGATGAAAACGACGTTTACGGTGCCGAGTATTCCCACCGATACCACAGGAAATTACTTTTTGTATTTGTGGCCAGGAATAGCATCGGCCACTGCCGGTATTTTGCAACCCGTTCTTGCCTTTCACAGCACCTATCCTTCTTGGTATTTGCATACCTATGCGATTGCTCCGGCGGGCAGCAGTACCCCTCATCAACAAGGTAAAGATTATGACATTGCCGTGGGGACGGAATTAACCGGTGTCATTGAATTGACCGATAAAACCGATAGCGCTTATACCTACAAAGTTTACTTTGAAGGCTATCCCGACGAGACCAGTTGTTCCCAAACGTGGGAGGTTCCTTCAATCGTAGCCTATCAATTTATTGAACCTTGGTATGTTACGAAACGTGCCCAATTTCCACAGGAAGATACCCTTGAAATGCGGAATATCGAATTGTATACGAACACGGGTCAAGTCACCGATGTGAAATGGGTAACCGACAATCCCAAGGTGGTGTGTACCAGCGATAAGGTGATATTGCCTTATTGGAATAAATAAATCGAATTCCAAGTGGGTTGTGGGCGAGGATCGGGTTGCAATGCAAAGGGTAAAATGTTCAAGGAAGCGTATGTATTTTCCGTTTTTTCTGCAAACCCTATCCGCGCCTCTAACCGTACTCTATAACATTATGAAACAGTGCAGAATAGGGAATTAAGAACAACGCTAGAAGAAACAGCAGTCTTAGCTTTCCTAGACAAAAACTGTGTTTTTTTTCCAATAGAAAATTGTGCGTAAAGATAGCATTGAACGAAGCAGCCTAGGGACAGATGAGGGTAAATCATCGAAACGGTGAATGTTGACACATTTTGAATATTTTGATTAAAAATGTGCGGACGTGAATAAGGGGCCAATGATTGATCAGGATCCCTTAACAATCTTGCGAAAGGGGCCTCATCCTAACCGACGGGATTGATTTTCAGTTTCCTTAAGGAACCGCCTCGGTTTTTTTGGGAAGATTTATCCGCCAATAGGTTTCATTCATCTCAGGCCATATTTTTGGATTATACTGAGAATTTTGTCTCCACAGGGAAACTTCGTGCCGCCAAGAAGGGCCATCCACACTCAGGGGATGCGGATGCCTGTAATTGTATACGCCGACAAGGACAAGCCACCCCATTATTCCTTTCACTATCCTTTGATTTTGGGCGGGGAGATTAACGGACAACCGAAGCAAGGTCAAGCAAAACAAAGCCTGGGCAGCGTAAACGTAGCGTTCCCCCCCATAAGGATCAATGATGCTTATTCCCCCCCCAATGGCGCCATAGACCGCAATCGCAAGCAGCACCAATGCCGATGCCAAAAACCACAGCGCGTTGCGGCTATGACGATAAGCGATGGTGCAAACCAGCAAAAGCGTAAGGAGGGAACACCCGCACGCAAATAGAGGAAAATGATGGGTTAATCGTATCGCGTACAAATGAAAGATATACGGAATGACCCTGTGGGTTAAACCCGCAAAAGGAATAATGAGAAAACGCGTAAAAAAAACCGTTAAAAAATCAATCAGCGAAAACGAATAGTGTCGTGCGTTGCCAAAATGAGGGTCATAAAAAAACAACAGTTGGAGGGCACTGCTTAGCGAAAAAACACACAATTGTTCGAAACGCAGCCAACTTCTCTGGTATAGAACCCGCAGCCCATAAAGAAGCCCCAAAGGAATGGCGGACAAACCGCACAATGGGGTTAGAAAGAGAATTCCTAAGCGAAACCATCGTTGAACCGTCCGTTCTGTAGCCAACGTCAAAATAATGGCGCTGGCGAGGGAAAGTGAAAATTGTATATGCAAACTCTGTAAGGAAATTTCCGAGGTTTCGGGCACGAGCAGCAACAGCAGCGTGGCCCACACGCGCGTTTTAAAATCCGCAAGCCAAGCCTCGCGAGCGGTTAAGAGTAAATAAAGAGGAAGAAGCTGGAACGCCAATCCTATCGCGATGGTGACATAGGGCGCTTGGGGTAAAGGTGCTAGCCAAAACGCTAAAAGCGTTGCGGCATTGGTGGCCAAATTTAAATACCCACCATACGACGTAAACAAGGCAGTGGTAAAGGAACAGGTCCACGCGTTGTGAAAAAAAACAGTGCCTTCTTCCGCCCAAAATCGACCTTTTATGAGAATTTCTGGCGAACGGAGGCAGAGAAAAAACGCAAATATGCCTAGCAATAGGAACGTGTGTTGGGAACGGGTTTTGGGGATGATGGGCATGATTACGTATTTTTCTTATCGTTCATCAAAGAAGCAGGTGGAATTTTACTGAGTTTCTGGATAAAGGTGCCGAGGTGCCACACCAACAGTGCGGTTCCTAAAAAAGCAAGCATTAACAGCAAGGTTTTTAGAATGGAAGCGTTATGGGTGTGTAAAGAAACAGCTTCCATCCCCGTCATATGACCCATCATCACATAACCCAGTAACGCAGGTAAAGAGGCCAACGTGCCAATGAAATACGAGCGAACGGAAATAGAAGTCATTCCTAAGGCATAACTGGTAAGGGCGAAAGGCATAATGGGAGAAATCCGTAACAAACACACGAGTTTCCACCCTTCATGATGCATAAGATGATCGAACCGTTGCAATCGCGCGGATCGTGACAATAACCGTTCAATGGCGTTTCGAAACAAGGAGCGACTGAGGAAAAAAGAAATAAAAGCCCCGATTAAGGTGGCAAGGGTGGCGACAAGAAAGCCATTGAAAATGCCGTAACACACGCCTGCAACGAACGCACCGGTTGAAGCGGGTAATATCCCACAAAGGGCGATAATACTAAGGGCGATGATACACAATCCCAACCGTACCCCATAGGATTGGTTTTGCAGTTTTTCGATCCCTATCAAAATAGAGTTCGTAAGTTCCGAATGGTAGCCAAACAAAACGCCTCCTAAAAGGAATATCCCTACTAGGAGCGCTATCAAAAGTTGAGCCATCAATTTACGTTGCAGCGGATTCACCATACAATAAGTTTTCAACGGGTAAACGTCGTAACAGTTTTCGTATAAGAAGGGTTTTCAAAACCCAAAAATTATAAAATACATCGTATTCATAAGGGTTATACAGACATTTTTCTATAAACAACGGGAAGCAAGAAATTTAACTTTATAGGAGCCTAGTAAAGAGAAAGAGACTTTGCATGAGGTTGGCTTGATCGTTACCATGGGCGAGAATATAGAAAGCGTTTGAAGGTATTGTCTAGACTATTTAAGCACGAAAGCGGTGTTGTTCTAGCAATAGGCTTATGGAAATTGTTGCCTTTAATCATCAAACCGACGACACTATTTTTAGTATGCATCCAAGCGGGTGTAAGGAATCATGAAGTGTTAGGGTAACCTATAACGAACGTTCTGAGAAGAGTGCGCGCGTATTTTTTTGGATATCAAAGAAAAAAAAGGGCGTCAACCAACGCATAAGGATTGACCAAACGTTCCGTGTGTAGGGAAAAAGGATTGGGGTTAAAGGCAACGGCAAATTTTGCAACTCTATGGGATCACAAATGCACTAACGTATTAAGAAAGCCTATACAAAAAGTGCCCGTAAGCTTATGAGACAATTTTTGGGGGATAGGTGGGTTTAGGTTTAACAGCCAGCGCTTTTGTAGGTCCTAAGGCTTTTGCATTTCTTTTTGGAGAGGTTTATAAGGCATGCAGTCCGCGTAAAAAGCCTATAATGTGCTGTAGCCCCAAAAACAGTTGCTACGGGGTGGGTTCAAGCGGCTGGTAAAGTCTGGGTAGGTTAGGGTCAAGACGATAATAGTCAAATTCATTGTCTTGGGCGCGAAGGATACCCATGTGACAGGTTAATAATTTTAAACTCGGGAGGGTAGGCACAACACGATCGGTAGGGATTCCCTCATATACGTTCATTGGAAAACAACGGCGTTTGCTTTGGCAAAGATACAGGGCTTGGGTAAATTTATTCTTTTTCATAAATGATATTGCATCAATAAATGTCCCTGATGTAAGTACAAGGTAATTATTGTCCGTAGGGGATACAGAACGCACCACTTTTGCTCTGCACACGGGTCGACGGGCATGACACGGGGGAAGCCCGAAAATCACCCCAGCGACAAGGCTAAACAACAATAAATAGTTCATGAAAGATCGTCCTCATTGGGGTTTTAATGCATCAAGTATCTCTTGAAAGGCAACGAATGTATCCCATAGGTTTCAGGGATCTTATCGAACGTATAGATCACAAGCGTTTTATCGTGATACACTCGTTTGCCTATCACACAATTTAAAAAGCGATAGGCAGGCACATGGGGGGTTCGGGTTTTGGTGGGGCCATCCCATACGGTAAGGCGATAGGGAAAACAAAACCCTCTACGTTGGCAGATTTCTTCGTGCTTGGTGGATTTAATCGTGATGAAGTCATCAATGTTTTCAACAATCTGCCCCTTAGGGATGCGGATATAATCCGCGCCTTCAGGAAAATTAGCGTGTAGCGCTTGGACGGTGCAGGCCGTATCGACTGCCCACGCATGGGAAAACGTCATGAGGCAACCAATAAGGCAAATTATCCACCATTTCATAGCCTGAACTCCCGCTTTGTTTACGTTAGCCTATAAGGAAAATTCTTGTCGTTGAAGAGACAGTCTTACGTATCCTATGTATACATACAGGTTGGCTTCGTCTGGGTTCTTATGCAAAGAACATCGCAATAAAACCACAGAACGTAAGCGCATTTCTTCAGAAGGGTACTACGTTTTTGTTCTTCTCTAAAGCACGAGAGAGGGTGCCGAGCCATACAGTGTAACGTTTTCCCTCGGTTTAGCAAATTTTTTGCTCCATATTCTAGGGGTGTAAAGGAAGATACGAGCAAAAGCTAAACGCTCCATATTTTGATAAGAACGCACCGTTCATTGCCACCTTGTTCGATCTTTCTGCAAACTGTTCGTGAATTTTTGGATTATCACGAAAAAGCCATGTTACTGAACAGTGAAGCGACCATACATTCATGACCCTGTTGCAGTTAGCGGCACTTTTTTTATCACTTACCCCTGAAAGAAACGTTTTACACTAGAATATAAAATGGGTTCAAACGTAATAAATGCCAGCGCTTCCTCCCAAGCAACCCCTTTCTAAGCCTTTTGCTAAAAATACAGGTAATTTTTTGGGCTTAACTCAGCATCGCAGAAGTGGCGTTGCAACACGATGTTACCAGCGTTTTGTTTAATTTTCCATTTCGTAGTGGATAAATTTTTTGTTTTGTTCGCGATAAAATTGATAGGTTACGTCATGTTTTGTTCCATCACTAAAAAAAGCGACGGCTTTGCACGACACCTGAGTGGGTGTATGAGCGAGATTTTCAATGGCATCGAGGTCGATTACGGTCAAGCCTTGGTGCGAGGAATCGATGTGGTGATCCATTAGGTCTTTGAGGGATTTTTGTCCTTGGGCACTGCTGCACGTGGGTAAAGCCGTCAGGTAATGCATCATAGGACGTGCAAACGCAATCAACGCCAGCATACCCACAAGAGCGACCAGCATGATGCTTTCAATCGTTCGCCCCAGCCAATACAATCCCGATGAGGGGTATGCTGCGTTGGGATGGCCACACGAGGGGCAATACTTTGCCTGCGATGACATCGGTCGGTGACACAGTGGACAAGATACCAACTGTTTTGCATTTTCATTAGGCCAAAAGGCCATAATTAACAAAGCAAAACAAAATAGAAAAGTTGCAAGAACCCAACGCATGGAAAGCCCTTTACGCTTGGCCATCAAGTACGCGGCAAACGTAGATCCAAAGCACACTATGGCAAACATAAGGAGGAGCATCAGATCACCATTCGATGCGTTATGGGGTGAAGCGGACTGCGCAAAGGCGTGCATCGGGCAGAGCCAGCCTAGGAGAGCCATCATAACAATTCTTGCAGACATAAAACCACGCTTTCTTTAAAGAGGATCGTTTCTTAACCCATTATTGCCTCGGGCGCTTGCATGTTCGGTTAATTGCAACCATCAAAAACAGCACTATGAGTTGGATCAACCGTATCCTTTGTGGATCGTCATGCGGATCAAAGAACGGCTGCATACAACCTACTTTTATAAAAATCTTTAATCCAGACGTTAAAAACCATGTTTTTTTTGGATTGATCCTTTGTAAATTTGACAGGGGCAACACGTTGGTTAACGGGGTGGTTTCACGAGTAAAACACAAAAACGATAGGAACGTGGGTAGGGGGAAGAGAAAAAACAACTCAACATTTTGCCTTTAAAAGGGTTCATATCGACAATACGTTTAATTTTCTGCGGTTTTATCGGAAAGCATCATAAAGAAAACATGAAGCCGACCATTAATTGTCGAAAACGAGTACCCCCATATATGGGTGCTCTGATCGCTATAAGTCGCACGAGCCCCGCAACTTTCAAGTGTGTCAGAGGATATAACCGTGATGATATTATTTAGATCCACAAGGGTTAATTTTTTAGCCTGAGCCATAGGCGATTGGGCAAATTTTTGCATTAAAAGTGCTTTGCCTCGCTCACTATCACACGCCGGGATAGAAGGGTTGTCCACTGCATCGGATGATGTGGTCTGGGTTGACGCTGCGCCTTGGTTTGTATCGGATGCGACGGCTTGGGTTGACGCTGTGCCTTGGTTTGTATCGGATGATGTGGCTGGGGTTGAAGATATAAGTTGCGCATCATAATGATGTATAAGTATAAAAGTAATATACACACACCACAGCAAGTAAAAGGCGAAAATAACCAGTACCATCCGTTCAAAAAAAAGCCTGAAACGTTTTTTTGGTATTGTAGGGAGAGAATTGCCACAATGGGGACAGATTTTAACCTGCGCTACCCTATGTTTTTCAGATGAGACAAATGGGTTTGATTTATCATGCTCTTGCTTTTTATTAGCTAAGAATTGAAGAACGATGAAGGTAAAAGGGGTTAGAAGGTTTAGTAAAATCCACCAGGAACTATAGCCTTTGCGTTGCGTGGTAAAATAGCTCGCGATTAGGGTTGACACGATCATAATGAGCGCAAATATAAATGAAATTAAGATTATCGAAGATGGGGACATGGTGTGTACTCGTTTGAACTGGTAATGCTTTGAAGCAAAAATAACGCTTTAGGTTGTGAATTGGCGAAACGCTCTAAAATTGAATATTATTGCAAAATAAGAAGTATTTAAGCATGAAATTAAAAGTTAAAAGTCAGTGAGGGTTAACTCAACCGTTTTTATGTTGTCACGTGATTCTCGGTAAATCAACAAACAAAAACGTTACATGAACTCACGAGGAATGAGTGAAATACCAATTCATTCTCATACCAATGGACGTGTCCAGTCCATGCTTAACACTGTGCAAAGCCTAATCCATTTTACTAAGCGAGGATTGTTGTGGGCTGCCAGGCACACAATAAAATAAGCAAAGGGATGTATGTTATTGTTTAAAAAAAATCGTTACATGAACTCAAGAGGAATGAGTGAAATACCAATTCATTCTCAGACCAATGGACGCGTTCAGTCCATGCTAACACTGTGCAAAGCCTAATCGATTTTACTCAGCGAGGGTTGTTGTGGGCTGCCAGGAACACAATAAAGTAAGCAAAGGATTGTATGTTACGGTTTAAAAAAGAAACGGTAGCGATGGATTAATCGTCTGATGCTGGAGTAATACAAACCATTGATTGGGTATTAAATAATGGATGTGTATTGTATCTTTGTAACTTAGGGTTACTGACTTCATATAGGCTATTTAACCGTTCATCGTTGCAAAAATTCGATCCCCCTAAGGGTTGTAAAGTCATCTTGAAACGCGTGACACCAAAAAGGGTAAGCTTTTACGACTATTCTCTTTTTAACATCGATCTGGATTACTCTTAAGTTTTATTTTGTTACAGTTCAGAAAATTTTTTAGATCCGTTCATTAAATTGCGATTGAAAATTTGAACATGTAATTTCAAGACGCAATCGTTTTACTATGGTCTTACACAAATGCATTAACCGTTCATGATTGCTAAAAATCTACCTGGGCACGCCACTCTTGTCTTTAATATAAAGGACGTAAAACCTGCCCTAACACTCAGATTTAATTAAACCCTTCACTTGTAACTATAAAAGAGCTTTCAAATTGAGCCCACGTGTGCATTAAAGCACACCCAAAATCTCGGGACTTTACAAAAAGAATATCGTTGACGACACAATAGAATGCATAAGGTTCCGGGGGTTGGATAATCAGAGTCTTATAAAAGGCGAGGGTTTGCCTAAGTTTATACTTGAAAGACGTTGAAGTTCATTCAATGTTCTTTGGTATCTATGAAAAAGATTGAACTGTACAACGGGCGGGTGGCCAAGCAGTGTTACGGGATGCTTAAATAACAGGGTATAGCTTAAAATTTTCGAACGTTCTCATTGACCCTAAAAAGCCTTTGGTTCGTTATGGTTTTCTTTACAGTTATGCCCGAAGGAGTGAGAGCGATTGTATTCATTTTTATTCCGTATGAAAAAAAATACTGACGTTTAGGGGTGGTTTTCCTTTGGTGGTGGCGCTGCAACTAGAGGCTAGGGGTTGTATCAAACACGTGCCATAGGTGCAGGTATCGGCTTTGGCGTCAAAGACGCATTGCCCTTTATCAACAGCCATAGCGCTATGGTTGATCAACACTTGTTCAACCGGGGCAATGGGTAAGGGTTGACCCAGCAAATTGGTGGCGGTTAAACGCTTGAACGTGAAGCCAATGCTTTCATTCAAACCGTGATAAAACAAGACCATGTGGTCATTTTGTACGGTGATGGAGACGCTTTTACAATTAACATTGATCGTTTTCCCATCCAGCGTAATGCGAGACTCTGGGCTGCATTGGCCGGCATAATGTGCGATAGGTTCCGTTTTTGCATAGGAAATCATAGGGTAAACACTTAATGCGCATAAGGATGCGGGTAAAACAAATTTCATAAGCTTATCCTTTTGGGCTGCATTAAGAAAAAAATTAAAAAATTCGGTTGCTGGCGTTGCATCTAAAAATAAGGGGGTAAGGGCTTTTAAAGAGGGTATCCATTGCCTTGTGTGACGTCTTGACGCTAGGGCGTAACCGCGAACTCAGGTTTCATAACGTCAGACAATCCCGTAGGGATGGAATAAGGTATAAACGGTTCATCTGTATTATTTAAACCGTTCACTTCACGTTGACGACGGTGTAAAGATAGGAATCCCTATAAATGAAGAACGCTTAACAATGAAATGGCTTGAATAAAATAATAAAATGAAAAATTGACGTTTTGGTTTGAACTCTCGTGCGTATAAAACGTCAATTCTTTTTAGAAAAGAATTAGACCGGTTTCTTTATCAGATGAAAACCGCATAATTTTGTCCCGAAAGGATCCCTTAAATAGGCAACATAGCGTTTTAACCCCTCGGGATCGCGTATGCCCGGGGGATCCTCGATCGGTGTGCCGCCTGTTTCTTTGCCGGCCTTGAACCAACGGTCGACGTCCTCTTTGCTGTTTAACGCAAAACCCAGCGTATTTCCATTTCCAGGCGCGGTAGGTTTACCGTTAACGGGTTTGGTCACCAATAAAAATTGCCCATTTTTCCAATACATTAACCGCTGGTTTAAATCGATAATGGTTTTATCACACCCTATAATTTCAAAAAGGGCATCATAAAAGCGCTTTGATTTTGCAAGATCATCAGAACCGACAGCAACATGACTAAACATCGTAATTCCTCTCGTTGTTGATACATACGCTACACTTTGTTTAAGCCTATCGCTAAATATTCAGCGTGTCTATTGTCTTGTTTTCACTTTTTAGAAATCGTTCCAGATAGTGATTAAATGGCGTTTGATTTGAACCCCCAGGCAGAGGGGATCTTTGAGCGTAATCTTCACCTGTGTCTTGCAGCGAAGTTCCCTAGCAACGAAATCAAGTGCCATGCTGCCCATTTTCCGTTTTCTTTATGGTTTAACGAGTGGGCTTTCGTCTGCCCCAATCGCATGAAATTTGTGTGGATGGGATGCGTATCGTTACACATGTTGGAGGGACAGTCGAGGCTCGCTTTATTCCTCGTTTAATCGCAAGACGGTATAGCCGAAATCATTAACGGCATGTGCCACCAAGGGGGCAGTACACGACCGTTTTTGGTTTATATCCTAAGGGATAAAATGAAACGTATTTTGGATTAAGGGCTTACTTTTTCTGCATTCTTTAATGGCTTGAACAGAGGGCGTCATGGCTGGAAAAATAACAATAGGGTTTGCCAACTTAGGGGTCAGTAAATTGGAATCCATGGGTTGGAAATTAATTACCGATGGTATCAATCGTAACGCACGTTTTGGATTGTTTACCCAGTCGGGGAAACCTTTTTACGAAGGGTTGGTGGATTTTGATTCCAACATTAACGGGCTTAATGATTCCATCAAAATTGGGAACAAAGAACTTAACCCTTTGGCGGGGAAGGTCAAAGTAGACAGTCAAACCTTGATGGGTTTGGGGCAATCCAGTGCCGAGGTAGGGGTGATTGCATTAAATTACTCCCACACCGTTAGTTTGACCCAAGCCCCCGTTCAACATGGAAAATCCTTTTCGTTCAATCAAGAGGACAATCCTTGGCAAGGCCAAGTCACCTATGTATCCACCGGTACGGAAAAACAGCGATCCTATTTTGAACGTGCCGTTCATCAAGCGATACAATCGTTGCAACGTTTTGTGTTGGTTACCCCAGAAATGCATAAGGAAAACGTCAAAATCATGGGCATGAGCCTTAACCGGAGCACGCAATCGGGCCTACAATTAAATCAAGTTCAGCTGACCGTTCAGGAAGTCTTACACCTCAGCCAAGCGCAGGCTTGGAATAATATGAAAGCCCAACATGGGGACAGCCAAGACAGCGGGGTATTGCAACCCAAATCCGTCACCAGTTTGCAAGAACAAACCGCAAGGAAAACGTAATGCAGATCATTCCACTCAATCCTTTGGATGCCCAAGTGTTTTCGTTGCATCTCAGCGAAGATTCGTATCGGTTTCGTCTTGTCGATCGTGGAGACGTGGGCATGATGCTGGATGTGTATAAAAATGAAAACGAAGGAATTATGGGTATCCTATGTTTGGATCGCGTCCGTCTTATCCGCTCAGCTTATAAACGGTTTCCTGGGGAACTGATGTTTGCCGATCAACAAGGAACCATGAATCCTTACTATTTAGGCCTTAACCAACGTTTTCTTTTATATTACCTCAGTGATGACGAGCAAGAGGTAGGGTTATGAGCACGCTGCCCGCGCCCTTTGTCGGTAGCAAGAACGTGGGATTTTTTCAAAAAAATTTACTTCACTTTAGTTTTTTTCAAGAAAATCAATCCGATCCGCCCATTGAGTTTCATGGGCTCGACGCGCGCATGACCATTCAATATGCCGGGGGGAAAAGCTATCCGGTGCTCCACGCATCCATTTTTAACATCGCCGAACAATACCGGCATCGCCTGGCTTCGTTTGGTCAATACAACCAAACGGTGCCCAAAAAAAGATATTGGGTGCGCGTGTCTGCCAAACGTTCACAGGGAAAAAACGATCGGGTAAGTTACAGCCGGGTGTTTTCTGCCCCTTTGGTAACCACCTATACCGATTACCATCATGTCCCAGACATTATAACGGTGATTGAGGCAAAGCCCTTGGCTGGATTTAACCTCGTCGGCAGTCCTGCCGTGTCGTTCTCGGGGACGGTAACGGCTGAACAAATTGTTCGCACGATGGTCTCGAATTTTAAACAAAAATTTAGCTCCGATCCTGAATTGGGTACCGCTGAGCTTGAACACGTGGTCAACCACGGGGTTACCCATTCATTGACGAACCCGCATTATTATGGGGATATCAAAAGCCAACTGGATCGATGCGCCCACGATGCCAATTTTACCTATCACTTGCAAGACGGGTTTCTATACATGCGACCTTGGAACGCCACTGCCTCAGGATTAGAGCCCTTAAAGCTTTCTCCAAAAAGTGGCTTAATCGGTGATCCAGACTATTCCAGTCAAGGGCTGCACCTCAAGACGTTGTTTAACCCTTCTTTGCGTTTTGGACAGCCCATTTCCATTCAGGATAGCACTTCCCTTGCCAATGGAGTATGGACACAGATGATTTCTTTAACCCATCATCTTTCCACCACCCAATCAAGGGACCAATGGTTTACAGAACTGCAAGTTACCCGTTAAACAGCGCCAGAACCTTAACGCATTCTTTTATGGCGCTAGGGGTGCAGGAATAAAACGCTATAGTCTTATAGGACTTGCGGCGTAGAAAGAAAAAGCAAGCGGTAGCAACGATTTCATAACGCGGGATGGTTTGAAACGTTTTGCATCGCGCATGGGATCGTAAGGGGGGGAATGGCGAGGATAAGTAACCCATCGCGTATCGTTGGATTCTCTAGCGTTACAATCCTCAAGGATTACCCACCCAACACACTGAGTTTGTGGCGACGATCCGTTTGATATCCTAATCCTGTACAACACTTGGGGTAAATCCCCCCAAGAACCTCGTTTGTCTTGTCCAAACATAGGCAAACAAAATCAATAAGGTCTTTTCTGTTTTCAACGTTCTATCAACATTTGCGCAACCGCTGCGTTAATGGCAAAAATGACGATACAAGCGGTAACTGAAGTCTATTTCCTTCAAAAAGGACCCTTTCTATGGCACTTACCCCGACCAGCGTCAATACGCAAGAAAACGAGCTTTTGACCATTATAACCAGCCAGATCAATCAACTGAATACCGCAATGCCCGTTGAAGTTGTCGGGGTGGATACCCAACAGCACACGGTTCGTTTAAAGCCGTTGTTGGCGATGCTTGACAATGCATCCCAAGCGGTTCCCTATGGAATTCTCTCGAACGTGCCTTACCTTCGATTACAGGCAGGCGCCTATGGCATTATTTGTGATCCCAAAATAGGGGATAAAGGGGTGGCGGTTTTTTGTTCTAGGGATATTTCCAATGTCAGGCACAGCACGTTACCCGCCAGCCATCGCCAATACTCGATTTCGGATGCGGTGTATGTGGCTTTATTGCTCTATGAAGATCCAAAAACCTATCTAAAAATAGAAGACGAGACCATCACCGTTCAGTGCCAACATTTTACGGCGAACAGTCACGATGCAACCCTTGCCACCGTTGGAACGTTGAGCGTTCGTGCCGATACCCTCGAGATTACAGGAAAAATTACCATTCAAGGCGATGTTACCATCAGTGGCAACGCCACCATTGGCGGTATCTCGTTTAAAGATCACGTGCATGGCAATGGAAATCAGCGTGAAAATACCACCCCACCGAAGGGGTAAACTAAAATTTAAAGAATTTTTCATTTTGATAATCTTTAAAAAACACAAACGACGATGAACGTCTTGTGCATAAAACGCGTGTTACGTTATAAAAATAAAATTGGAAACCTGACGGTATGCGGACGTTTTCCACATGTGCTTAGGCTTTGCTTTGTCTTTAGTTTTTTAAACTAAGCAATGAAGGGCGGCACGTCAAACCGTGCAACGCGTAAGACCACGACGCGCTTCGTATCAAGGCCATTCCTTATGGGGGGTCTTTTGCTTATACATCACAGATGACGCACAACATTTCGTTGCATAGCGGACCCAAATAATATTGAGGGAAAATTTTTACTGGGCACGTCGTTATAATTGCTTGGGATAAAGCATACATAAAATCCACGCGTCCTTTTGGGATAGGCCCATATCCTATGGGTTTCGTTCAAATTGCGTTTGATTCATATCGTCGAGCGATCCATTTTACTCAGCTGACACCAATTCTATTCGCGTAAAGGATAGCAGGGCGTTACCGTTGGGCAAATTCTGCATGTTTAATGCAGGTTAAAAAATTCTATAAGCTTTGATGTAGGGTCGGTATGCGGTTCACCTCTATACGGTCGTGTGTGGGGTTTTAAGTTTACAGCGTAATCCACGCCATATTTGTTTTATCCAAGCGATCCAAGCAGCGATGCCTATTGCAGGGTTTAAACTGCTGTTTGGGACATGTCTTTTTAAGGGATTGCTATTCAATACGTTTGTTTCCTTTGCACACTCTGTACAGGAACATGTTTACCGAGGGGGATCATGACCGATTTATTATTAAGTGAAGCGTGGGATTTGACCGATGATGGCAGCGGAAATTTAGCCGTTACGCCATCTGAAGCCTATGCCATTGCGCAAACGGTGGCGAATGAGATCAAATTGTTCGCAACCGAAGGGTGGTACGATGAATCGCAGGGAACGCCGCATTTCGGAGCCATTTTGGGGGTTGATCCCAATTATGCCTTTATCAAGCAGACCTTGATGGCATGTGCTTCAAACGTTTACGGTGTACGCAGTTGCGACATGGATCTGTATATTGATGATCAACGACAACTGCATGGCAATCTTTTTCTTTATACCAACGATGGCACGACGATGAACGTCCAATTTTAAGATTGAAAGGTATTTGCTGGCTAGAGATAAAAAAGATTAAAGTACGTTTTGGATGGAGGGGCGGGTTCACGGTAAAGATACCCGGTTTTCTCATCATGCATTGCAAACAATTCCTAGGGTATATTGACGTAGGGCATAATGCTCAACGGCAATCGTTTGGGGTGATACCCATGCCCTTACAGAAATTGAGCGCATCAAGAGGTAAAAATTTAATGGTCTCAGATCACCTAAAATTCTTTATTCACCTTCAATCTTTTAAAAGAATAGGGCATCCGGTGTTTAGAAAGATTTGTATGGTTTTTAAAGATTTTCAAATGGTTCAGTGTTTCAATTTCCAGGCGTAGTTTCACCCAAACTTAGGGGGGTATCTGAATTTTAATCTAAAAAGCGTAGGTAAAACATTCAGTCGCCTACACCCCGTTCCACAGCGTTGCGACTTAAGGGGGTGCATTTAAAATTCTTTATTCACCTTCAATCTTTTAAAAGAATGGGGCATCCGGTGTTTAGAAAGATTTGTAGGTTTTTAAAGATTTCCAAATGGTTCAGTGTTTCAATTTCCAGGCGTAGTTTGACCCAAACTTAGGGGGGGTATCTGAATTTTAATCTAAAAGGTGTAGGTAAAACATTAAGTCGCTTACACCCCGTCCCACAGCGTTACGACTTAAGGGGATGCATTTGGGGATTAATACGATATAGGTGTTAAAGTGCTTGGATTGAATTAAAACCATACTCTTTGTTGCACAAAGGGGTTCATTTGATCAGAAAAAAATTGACCTTTTAATCTTAAGGCACTTTTACGGCAAACTTAATCAAGCTTGCCATTATTTCGTTTGAACGTTGTTTTAATGTTTGACTCTATACCCAGTTTTTGGCTGGATGAAAATACGGCGTTTCGGTAGCTGATACCCTTTTGTATGGGTTCATTCTTGTTCAATGACTATTAACAGCAATAAATCAATTCTTGTTTTGGATTAAGCGACCCTACCTCCTCGTAAAATTATACGCCCATATTTATGCATTCGATACTGCAGGCATCCAAAAATCCTCACCTATCACCACGTCCTTATTTCTTATTGCCCTACGAAAAGCATTTCTAAACTGTGATGAGTGCAAGGCCTCAGGAACGGGTAATGTTGTATGGCGCAAATGGCTCGGCATCACCTTGGTAAATGCAGCACGCTTCAGCACGAATTAACCATTTTTTGAATCATATCCTTATGGGCTAAGCAACTTGGATGCTCTGCGCCATGAATCATATTGTTATTACATAGCGCTTTATTGTAAAGGAACTTTTTTAATGTCTTCAAGTAAGACCAATATACCCGACGTGACGTGGACCGATACCGGTCTGCTTTTGCCTGAAGAAAGCGCCATTATTGAAGGGATGATTCAGGATTTTCAAAACGCATTCCAAAATAAACTGACGTTTTACAACGAACAAGGAGAGTTTTTACTCTCTACGCCGCAAGGTCAATTGGTGACGTCGTTATCCGCATTGATTTCCGATCGCAATCGGTTATTGGCGTATTACGTCAACCAAGTTGACCCCTCTTATGCCTTGGGGCGTATGCAAGATGGGATTGGTCGAATTTACTTTATCGAGCGAAGACCCGCCACCGCTACCGAAGTGGTGGGGGTGTGCACCGGTGGGGTTGGGGTGGTCATTCCCAAAGGAACCCTGGTGCAAGATCAATCCTCCAATCACTATCAAGCCGATCAGGCTTATACCATTGGCGATCAAGGGTCAATTTCCGTTACCTTTGTCTGCACAGAGTTGGGGGCTATTGCTTGCCCAGCCCATTCCTTGAAAATGGTTCAATTGATTGCGGGATGGGATCAAGTGGACAATCCCAATGCAGGGGTTATGGGACGGGCATTGGAAAGCCAACAACAATTTGAGCAACGCCGACGTGCCTCTGTGGCCAAAAATTCGGTTAACAGCGTGGACAGTATTATGTCCGGGCTGTTAACGCTGTTGGACAGCCAAAGCAATCCTGTTTGTCAAGACGCCTATGTGGTGGATAACAGCGGCGCTGCCACGGTGTCGTATGGTCAAGTCTCGTTAAAGCCGAATTCCATCTACGTCTGTGTATCCGCTCTGGACAGTGAAGCCAACCAGCAAGCCATCGCCAAAGTCATTTGGGCCAAAAAACCCCCTGGCTGCGATATGAATGGTGAACAGACCGTACGTATCGTGGATGACAGTGGGTTATACAGCACCCCCCCTGTGTATGAAATTACCTATACGTATGCACAAAGCGTGAATATAAAATTTAACGTCGTGATGTCTCGACCACAATTTTTACCCAGCGATGCCAGCAGTCAAATTAAAAATGCGTTGTATCGTGCCTTTTTGGGGGAAGATGGTTCCGTTAAACCCCGAATTGCCAGTCAGATCTTGGCATCCAGCTTTTACGCACCCATTCAAGCGCTAGGAAAATGGGCAAACATCATCAGCCTTCAAATCGGTAGAACCACAGGGGATAGCACTTCCCTTACCATGGGCATTAACGAGATGCCAACCTTAACCCAAGACGATATTCAGGTAATTTTTCAAGGGTAAGATTTTACGTAATGCATACCAGGGCTACACTGCATACGCTATGGCAATAAAACACATTAAGATACCGCTTTGAAGTGGCGCACAGGTTTTAAGGCTTAAGGCGTCTTTCTTGTATAACAAGATAGATTGTGAAATACTTATGGTTTAAATGCGTTATTTTTTGAAATTCGAACGTAAATAGAAGGGGAGAAAACATAGTTTTCAGACTAACATTGCGTTTATTTCATAAAACTAGAGTTCAAAAAGAGACCCATTGTAACAATAGTAAAACTCAAACTCTTTTATAATAATTGTTTATTGGTCGAATTTTAACTATTTTTTGAGTAATCCCGTCACGAAAGGGCGATACTTAAAGGGCTGAATAAACCTCTGACAGATTTTTTGCACTCCTTTTTCCAACGCCTATCGGGTGTTACGTTTTCGTAAAAAGAGCTCGACAGGACGGTCCCTTTTATAGCCCCACCTTACGTTACGTGCGGTCAGGTTTTAATAGGGGGGGAAAGCAATTCCTCCTCGATCCAAGGAACAATACATTTTCATGTACAGCCTTAAAGGCCAAAAGAGCGAATACTCTTTTGCATTTTGTAAACGTTGAAAAAACACCGGTTTGTTGAGCCTAAAGCCCCTTGGCATAGGGGGGGGGCCAGCAACTGTACCCATAGTGGCAAGCACAATTTTTATTTTTTGGAAAAAATTTCATGGTTGAAATCACAATTTTGAACCCAGACGCCCCCCCGGTATGTCTGGATCCACGGCAAACGGTGATTGCCCAATACGCCAATTCTCCCGTTTTATTAAGTGCGATTGATCATTTTTGCCAAGCCATGAAAATTTGTGGGTTCTTTACCGATTTTTATAATCATATCTGGAATATCGACACCGCTAACAGCCATGGGCTGGACATATGGGGCATTATCGTGGGGGTTAACCGCACGGTGGAAACCTTCACGGGCTTTTTCTGGGGGTTCAACGAAGAAACGTTGCTGCTGGCACGCCCGTATCACGACGACACAGGATACAATGACGGCTTGACCGATCCAACGGACCGGCGAACCGCTTTGGGCATGTTTCGCGACGAGCAAGAGCTAAAAGGGGAAGTTACTTTTGATGATGTTAATTTTAGGAAACTTATTCTTACCAAAGCCCATGCCAACATCAGTGATTACACCATAAGCGACCTTAACGCCATTTTAATGCTGTTGTTCGGGGACACGACCAAACATCATGAGGTCTATGTGCGCGATAACCACAATATGACGTTAACGCTGGTCCTCAATTGGATCCCCGACAGCGACGAAGTGGCGTTAATCATGAACTCTGGTATGCTTTTCCGCCCTGCAGGGGTGGAGTTGGACGTTACGTTTGTGGACATAGCGTGATGCGATACCGTTTACTATACAGATAGAACCGAATGTATTTATAAGAATACAACGAACACGCCTCTATTTTTTAACCGTTTAGGAGGCTTCACTCAGCCTATCGGCAAAATTTTGTAAGGCATCATGATGTAATAAATGTACCTTATTGGTCAAAGCCAGCTGGGTTGCAGCATTCGTATACGTAGCATTGGATACGACCAACGCATGTTGAGCGTCATAAAACGATCGAGCCGCCACTATTTCTTGCACGGCAGAATTACCGACCGGTGAGCTATATAGCTTGCATTGAATGACCATACGAATGCTATTCTTTACGGCAACCACATCCGCACCCTGATCGCCGCTCGCTTGCGTAGCCATGGCTTCCCAACCACATTGACGCAGTAATTTAGCACAAAATCGCTCATAATCATAAGGCTTCATGGTAGGAGAATACTGATCTGAGTCGTTAAGTGATTTTTCGATAAATTTCGATCTCGAAGTAACTTCCTCAATTTTAAGGATAAGGGATTCTTTTAACAGAGAATAGTAATGTGAAAGTTTGTGTTCGTTTAAAACGAACTGAATTCGACTTTCAAGAAATCGTTCCCGCTCATTATGCCATTTTTCACAATTCCACGTTCCATACTCATCTTGAAACGATAATTGCGACCGCTTGATGGATAAAGCCAGAGCATTTTTTTCAATGTCTTCTTCACAACAGTTCCTCGCCTTATCCAAATTGTCTTGCGCAACCGTATTATAATCCGAGGTAACTTCCTCAATTTTAAGGATAAGGGATTCTTTTAACAGAGAATAGTAATGCGAAAGTTTATGTTCATTTAAAACGAACTGAATTCGACTTTCAAGAAATCGTTCCCGCTCACTATGCCATTTTTCACAATTCCACGTTCCATACTCATCTTGAAACGATAATTGCGATCGCTTAATGGATAAAGCCAAAGCATTTTTTTCGATGTCTTCTTCACAACAGTTCCTCGCCTTATCCAAATTGTCTTGTGCAACCGTATTGTAATCCGAGGTAACTTCCTCAATTTTTTTTAAAATAAGATCATGAAGGGAAGCATAAAAGGGGAGGAAATCATGCGCTGTTAATAAAGGTTTTATTCTACTATCGATAAATCTATCAATTTCTGGAACCCATTTTGTGTGATACCACGTTCCATATTCGTCTTGATAAGAAAGCGCCGCTCGCTTTAAGGTTAAAATATGCGATTGCGCTTCAATTTCATTCATACAGAGATGGGTAGCAGTAATAATTTGCTCTTCCATCCATTGGTTTTGCAATTTTTGCTGTTTTTTTTGACGTTTTTTCTCATAATATTTATGGGCGATACGATAAAAAGGAGTAAGCACAATAAAAAGAACAAAAAGAATTAAGAGAATATTGCCCATAAGCAGGTTTTCCTTATGGTGCGGCGTTTCATTACCTTTAGGTTCTGAAGCCTGTAAAAGATTTTGAGGAGGATTAGGGGTAGGGTCAATCTGGGATTTGGAGGGTGCAGGTGTCTCAGAGAGGACAGATGTTTTAAAGGGTGCAGGAAAATCCGACAGTTGATGGAGATCGATATAATTCAAAATAGAAGTAATGGATTGGGAAGTCCCCTTTAAAGAAAGAGGGATCCGCGTTTCATCAAATTCAATGGATCCCTCTTTCTTTGACGTTAACGCGTGTACAAAGGCCTTGAGTTCGTCGCCTTCTAAAGGGTAAATGAAGGAAACTTTATTCGGATCGTTCTGTACATCTTCTTTGCTAAGCGTTAACGCATAGTCGTCGATAGAAAAATTTATTTGAGCATTATCACCAATAAGATACCCCTCTTTTTCAATCGCAACGTTAAGCCTAGCGCTTTCGTTGGGTCGCAGTATAAGCGCCAACGCCGCGTTATTTTCATGACCGCTGAGGGTAAATTGGTTGCTTTGATCATCCACTACGGTTTGCCATATACCAGTATGGCTTAGCGTCTGTATCTCTGCCCAACAATAAGGGGAAAAACTTAAAAAAACGAGACTAAAAAAAACAATTAAATAGCGTTTCATTGTTAACTTAAATGAGGTAATGCTAGAATCTAAGGCGCTATAAAGCACGCATTTTTTATATTCAAGAGCATAAAGAAAATAGATAAAAAGAAAAGTGTTTTTTGCACCAGCGTGGTGCTTTATTGCTCTTTGTGGTACGTAAACAGTTTCGATTTCAAAGTAAAATTTAACGTTAAGTCAATTGATATGTAAAGAAAATCTTACGTTCAATACACTCATCTCAGTAAATCTCTCAAAAGCTATTGCGATGCGTTGGTAAGGCAATCCTTAACTTTGCTTTGTACTCTTTCGCATACCCTATTATGGGCAAGCTTAACGCCATCCTTTTAGGTTTATGCATAAACCTAAAATTGTAATGCGTTTGACCCATGCTTATCCTCTGTAACACCCCCCTTACAAATGCAATACGCCTAAAATACGCTAATCCAAGCCTAACTATTCAACTGACTTAATTTTGAGAGGTATTATTACTATGGCTTTAGCTAGACCCACTCCCTTTTTGTCGAAATGGGCAGAAAACGGCAAGCGCTTTGACGTGCCGGACAGTGGTGGCGATATCGCCAATGGCAAGGCGGATATTCAAACGGGCTTTCCTGAAATTACCATGACGTCGGTATTAAAGGGGGGCGTTCCCCCTTGGGGACAAGACCATAATGGGATCCTCTATCAAATCACGCAAAGCATTCAATGGATGCAAGCGGGGGGCTTGGGAACTTTTGACCAGGATTTATGCAATAAAACGGGCGGCTATCCTGTGGGGGCGATTGTGCAATCCAGTGATACGACCAAGCCGTGGGTTTTGTGGCAGAATTTACAAGATGGCAACACCGTGGATCCCAATGGCTTAAAAATTAATAACGCCAATCCGCAACAAAACTGGGTGCGCTATCCCGTGATCTCCGTTCAAAGTGGCAGCATTTTATATTTTGATGATGACGGGAAACTGCAAGCCGCATCGCCGACTATCACGACCATAAAATACGTCTCTTCTTCTCTGGGCAGTGACGATACCGGCGATGGCAGCAAGGACAAACCTTTCTTTTCCATTGCCAAAGCCATTGAGCAAAGTCCTGGCAGTGGGGCGATTACGATTTATTTATATTGTTTGGACAATCATTATTGGTCGCCCGATGGAAAGTCTAGTCAGAGCGATGGAGAGTATTTGGACATCGGATCGAGGAAAATAAAATTTCAACCCTATGATAAAAATGATAAATATTTTTCTATCGAAACAGATATGGCCAATAGATTTCGAGATGGGACTAATGCGTTTTGTTTGAGCAATACCTATTTAAGTAGCATAGGTTTGGGCCGCCCTAAAATCACACTGGTCTGGATGTATGTTCAAACTTGGAACGGTACAGAGATGGTGACGACGTATACGCAATTTTGTGGATGCGATGGAACCAAAAAAGATTTTTCGTTACAATTTTTTGGGGTTGAATTTGTTATTGATCGGGTAGATGAACTAAGTCGTGAGGATTTAAACTTAACGGCCGGATGGGGCGCCAATGGGGGGGAATATAATTTTATAGGATGTATCTTTAATAGCCTCCCTCATACGGGAGTTCATTTTTTGTTAGGGGGGGCTGGAAACTATGATAGCAGCTATACGTTTGACTATTCCAATTTTTTCACCGATAGTCCGGGTGATGCGAAATTAGCCGGTTATGTTTCCACCCTTTCTTTGTTTGTGGGTAACGATGCCGAAGAATATACCCTGACGGGAACCGATTACGTGGTGATGAAGTCCAATCAACGCACATTTATCTCCAGTTCGAAAAGTTGGTACGATGGGTTGGATATTATCCAAACGCCCAGCCCGCGCTATGCACTTATTAATCCCAACATTGAAATCAAGTAACTCCCATGAAAATTTTACCCCAATTCCGCCTCAGTCCCCATCGCATCCGCAAGGCAATGCGGCGGAGGGAGACAGGCGTTACCCGTTTCCCTACCAAATCCGTACCGGATTACTTGGATTATACGATTGATTTTTCCCCTTTATTGCAGCAAGGGGAAACGATGGTTAAAGGATCGGTGCGGTCGTCCTCTAGGGATTTAAAGATTGAACACGTATATGCCCACGCGACCTACGTTACGGCTTTCCTCAGTGGAGGGATAGAGAATGCTTCGTATTATCTCCAGTTTATTGCCAAAACGTCGTTCGGTTCGGTATTTATGCACGATGGTATCGTCTCGGTGCAAGGCACGGGTCAACCCCAGCCCCATGTGTATTCCTATCAATCGTGGCAACCCGTCTCCTGCATTCCTAAAGATAAACCTCCTTTGAACGCGTTGAAATTAAATCATGCTTATCTGTTAAACCCACAAGGCCATGTTATGGTGAAGTAAATGAAACCCAATTCTTGCCAAGATATCCCCTGCCTCAGCGCGTTACCTTTAGATCAAGACGCCTATGAAGTCTCTTCCGATAAGGTCGCCACCATCGCACACAGCGACATCATCTTACCCACCGATCAACTGTTTATTCTGCGTCAGCATCACGACCATACGGATTTGTATCAAGCATCGTTGGCAGAGTTCAGTCCCGAAGCCTCGTTGCTACTATTGCAAAAAAAGCGGTGCAGGCGATGCCCCGAACGGATCCAGCCGATGGAATGTCCTTGTGGTTGAATAACGGCGCCATTTGTTTGGCCAGTGGCGATGCCAATCAACTGGGCACCCTGTCGCCCCCCGCCATGAAGCAATCCTTACAAGCCGTTATGGATACGCTACCCACCCATGACCCTGGCGATGGATCGCCTTGGCTGAACGGTGGCGTATTGATGCGCGGAACGCTCAAAACCCCTTAATGCTACGGCTTAGTTTAAAACCTCATTCACAACCCCTCTTCATAACCGTCCCCAAAGGGCGGTTTTTTTTATGACACAAAGGAATACCACTCATGTCTTGTTATTCACAAGGAAGTCAAATTATTATCGTTCCCGGTGGCTGTTTGGATCATCGCGAAATCCATCTGCAATGCAAATCCCCCCAAGAACGGGTTACCTATCGATTTTCGCTAGCCAATCGTTTGGCCCCTAACGATTTCATTGTGGATGTCACGGCGTGGCCTTCGGACGAACAGGTGGGGATTGATGCCTTTCACGTGAATGGGCAGAC